>CALGOI010000240.1 GCA_937959065.1 uncultured Ignavibacteriota bacterium
GTTTAACGCTTTCCCGACCTTGCCTTTGTTCTCCTTCTCGACGTTCTTGAAGTCCTCAAACATTCCGCTGATCAATCCGTTACGGCTGAGATACTTCAATCGGTAATCTTCCAGCGCGGATGCATCTGCTATATCCGAAGCACCGTTCTGGATCTCACTCTTTATTTGTTCTATTTTATCGAGCATTGGTCAGGAAAAAATAAAGGCGGGTATAATTACCCGCCCTGAAATATAATGTACCCTGGCGGGTAATTAATTCTTTGCAAATTTTGCGATCTCGTTGAATGCGTCGATGTTGTCGTATGCGAGATCAGCTAATGTCTTTCTGTTGATATCTATGTTTTTCTTTCTTAATCCGCCGATCAACTGTGAATATGACATTCCGTTCATCCTGGCTGCTGCGTTGATCCTGGTGATCCACAGCTTCCTGAATTCTCTCTTCTTGCGTCTTCTGTCCTTAAAGGCGTGAGTTAAGCCCTTCTCTACTGCGTTCTTTGCTACGGTGTAAACCTTACCGCGCGCGCCCCAGTATCCTTTGGCTTGTTTTAATATTCGCTTCCTTCTTCTGTGTGAAGCAACTTTGTTTCTTGAACGTGGCATTAATTAATCCTTTACTTTTAAAATTGAGGTATTTCGCTCAGGTGTTAACCCGGAAATTTATGGACCTCTTCTTATTAAAAAAATTTTACTACTCGGCTAAAAGCATTCTTTTTACCTTACCGGCATCCGCTTCATTCACTATCGTTGAAGCCCTGAGATTCCTTTTTCTTCCCGGTGACTTCTTCGTTAGGATATGATTCGCGTATGCTTTGTGCCTCTTTACTTTTCCGTTACCGGTGACCTTAAACCTCTTGGATGCACCGCGGTTTGATTTCATTTTTGGCATTTTTTGTATATCCTTTGTTAATTATTTTTTTCTTCTTCTTGTTTACTCTCTTTAGCCTGCCTGTTCTTTAAGGCTGTGATCTTATTCCTGTCAGGAGTTACGTACGCAATCAGCTGCTTGCCTTCCATTTTTGGCGGCGCTTCCAGTTTGCCTATGTCTTCCAGCTTTTCAAGAACATTCTGCATCAGTTCCCTCCCGATCTCCGGATGTGTTATCATCCTTCCGCGGAACATTACTGTGGCTTTTACTTTGTGACCTTCCATCAAAAACTGCCTCAGATGTTTGGTCTTAAACTCTACATCGTGCTCGTCAGTATTCGGATTAAAACGTATTTCCTTAACGTGCATTACCGATTGATTCTTTTTCGCCTGCTTCTCCTTTTTCTGCCGCTCGTAATTGAATTTACCGTAATCAATTATCTTGCATACAGGCGGTTTCGCGTTAGGTGAAATTTCAACAAGGTCATATCCCCTTGCCTGGGCAATTCTCAATGCTTCCTGCGGGGGCATAATACCTAAGGCATTGCCTTCTTCGTCGATTACCCTTACTTCATTCGCGCGAATGTACTCATTTACTCTCTCTCTTGGCCCTCTTCGTCGTGGATCTCTTCTTTGGTCTTTAATGGTTTCCTCTAATTAATTAATAAATAATAGTTTAAAATTTCGGCTTACTACACCGATTTTTCGGAAATTTCAAATTTAACCTTTTCCATAAACTCATTCAATGCCATTACTCCTATATCGCCTTCTTTGTGTTTTCGCACCGAAACCGTTCCATTCTCCTTTTCCTTCTCACCGATTACCAGCATATATGGGATTTTCCTGCTTTCCGCTTCCCTGATCTTATACCCAACCTTTTCACTCTTTGTATCGAGCTCAGCTCTGATATTGTCCGCTTTAAGTTTCGCGTAAACTTTTTCGGCATAGTCATTCGAACTCTCGGAAACAGGAATTACTTCAACCTGAACCGGTGACAGCCACACAGGGAAATTTCCCGCGTAGTTTTCTATCAATACACCTATAAATCTTTCCATTGAACCAAATGGCGCCCTGTGAATTATAATCGGGCGGTGCTTTTGTCCGTCACTGCCTACGTATGTAAGATCGAATCTCTCAGGCATAACATAGTCCACCTGTGCAGTACCCAGCTGCCACGGTCTGCCTAATGCGTCTTCCACGATAAAGTCAAGCTTCGGTCCGTAAAAACTCGCCTCGCCTATTCCAATAAAATAATTCAGGTTCATTTTATCAGCTGCTTCCTTTACATCCTTCTCTGCTCTCTCCCACATATCATCAGTACCGCCGTATTTGTCTTTATTCTCAGGATCCCTGAATGACAATCTTGTTTTAAAATCTTTGAATCCGAGGGTCGAGAAGACAAGAGTTGTAAGTTCGATTACATCACACAGCTCATCCATTAACTGCTCCTCAGTACAATAGATATGTGAGTCATCTACCGTAAATCCTCTGACTCTGATAAGTCCGTTTAGCTCACCCGACTGCTCGTACCTGTATACCGTTCCAAACTCTGCCAGCCTCACAGGCAGGTCCCTGTAGCTTCTCGGCTTATGAGCATATATCTGGTGATGATGCGGACAGTTCATCGGCTTCAATAAATACTCTTCCTTCTTTCCTGTCTCGTCTTCAAATTGTATCGGGGGATACTGTGAATCTTTATAATACGGATAGTGTCCCGATGTCTTGTAAAGATCTATCTTCGCGATATGCGGAGTGTAAACCGGCTGGTAACCTCGCTTCTGCTGTTCTGCTTTTAGAAAATCTTCAAGCTGCATCCTGATTATAGCGCCGTTCGGCAGCCAAATCGGAAGACCGCTTCCAACGTTCGGCGATATCATAAAGAGCTCAAGCTCCTGTCCGATCTTCCTGTTGTCCCTCTTCTTCGCTTCCTCTATTTTATCAAGATGCGCCTGCAGATCCTTGTCCTTTGGAAATGACACTCCGTATATCCTCTGGAGCATCTGCCTGTTTTCATCACCTCGCCAATATGAACCCGATACCGACATCAGTTTGATAGCGTTGATCTTCTTTGTTGTCGGCAGGTGAGGTCCCCTGCACAGGTCTGTAAATTCACCCTGGTGATAAAGCGAAACATTCTCTTCATCCTTGGCAATCGTTTCCAGGATCTCTACCTTATACGGATCGTCCCTCTTAGTCTTAAAATACTCTATCGCTTCTAATCTTGGCATTTCTTCCCTAACCGGCTGCAAATCCCTTGCGGCAATCTCTTTCATCTTTTCTTCGATCTTTACTAGGTCTTCCTCGGTGAACTTGTGGCTCGAATCTATGTCATAATAGAAACCGCCCTGTACGGGTGGTCCCACACCAAACCTTGCGCCCGGATATAATTCCTCAACCGCTTGTGCCATAAGGTGGGAAGTAGTATGCCAGTAAACTTCCTTACCCTTATCCGAATCGAACTTATGGAATACGATCGTCGCGTCCTCGTTTATCGGTGCGCTGAGATCTTTCATCTTACCGTTTACCTCGGCCACAAGAACATCATTGGCGAGTCCGTTACTGATGGACTTAGCGATGTCCATCGGGCTTACGCCTTTGTCGTACTCTTTATTGTTTCCGTCAGGAAATGTTATTTTTATTTTATCTGCCAAGTATCTTTCGCGAATTTATTAGTTCATGTAATTGTAATACTGTCTTATCCTGTCTGTCTCTCTCTTTAGCTTTGCTTTATTTGTCTCGTCGGATATGAATGTCTGGAAAATATATTTATTAAATCTCGTCCTCTCCTGTGTCAGGTTTGCCCTGAAGTAATCCAGCGCTACCTGCAGATCTATCGGAAGAGTTTTAGTCGTCGTCTCTGCTGTATCGTTTTTGATCGGCACTGATGCTATAAGTACATCCAGTATGTAACCGAGCTGTTTTTTTGCTTCAGGATTTATGTAAACATCATTTTGATCTTTAAATCCTTCCGCTTTAAAATCTGTTAATTCTATCATATCGCCGGTTAAAGCGGAATTGTTAGAAGGTGTACCCGCATGCTTCAGGAACATCTGGTATAGTTTTTTATAATATTCCTGTTCATAAACCATAAGCTCGTCTTTCAGTTCTCTGAAGTTAACAATGGCAATCGTTCTGCCCTTCTCCTCGGAGATAGTTCTGTCTCCCGGTACAAGATTGTCACCGCCGGAAATATTTCTTACATCCGTTACTATTGGAACGCTGAATACCACTGAACCCAGATTTACTTTCTTTCTTGTTCCCATACCTGCAAGGAATGCCTCTGCTTCTGCCCATCTCTCATCCGTCGGTTTTAAGACTTCTGTCGGCTGCGGATAGTTCTTGTAAATTCCTACGAACGGATCCCTTAGTGAAGTCGCGACAGCCAGCAGTCCTGCGCCGGCGATTCCTTTTATCTTATCAAAATCCGACTGGTTAAGATCGGCATAACCGCTGATCGTCAGCTCGAGGAAGTTCTTTCCCTGGATGTCTTTCAACGGCGGTATCAACGCGCCCTGTTTGTCAAGAACACCCACTTCCTGTATGTAGCCGTCTTCGAATTCCCTCGCACTCTCAAATGAAAGCTGGTCTGCCGTTAGGAACTTGACGAAGGCATTCTTTTGTGTTCCGATGTTGCCCTGGATCACAATGATCATGTTCGATTGTGAATTCAGTGGATCGTCATCTATCGGGTAATAGAACGTAAACTTTTTTAACGAGATTACATATGGGTCGTACTGTGTAATAAAATTATCTGATTGAGAATATCCGTTATTTGCTGAGAATACAAGTACAGCAAATAATAATACTATCGACATCCTGATTTTATTAATCATTGCTTTATGGTTTTATTAATAAAATGTTGTGGGCGGTAATGGATTCGAACCAATGGCCTCTACGATGTCAACGTAGCGCTCTAACCAACTGAGCTAACCGCCCGAATAAAAACACAAGAACTACAAAAATAAGGATTTATACTGCATTTTTCAATTCAATCCGGCTCATTTACCGGCAATACAACGCCATTAAACAGCTGTTTCTTCATATAATTTACGAATCAATGATTCGTATGCTTCAGACATACTCAGTTCCCTTCTCATCATAGCGTTTTCTGCCGTCTGGAGCGCTTTTTCAATGTCATATCTTTCGCTGTCCTTACCAACCTCGTTCCATGAAAATGATGGTATATTCTTTGGTGGAAATCCGCCTCCGAATACGTTCGCGAAAATGCCGATCATACTTCCCGTATTAAGCATTGTGTTTATCCCGAACTTCGAATGGTCGCCTATTATACTTCCCATAAACATCGAACCCGTATCCACTAATCCATCGGCTGTCTCAACTTTTATGTTTGTGTAGTTATTCTTAAGGTTGCTGGTAATTGTATCCGCTCCGAGATTAACCATCGGGCAGATGTACGAATCACCGATAAAACCGTCGTGCTGTTTGTTCACGTATGAATGGAATATGCTCGACGATATCTCTCCCGCTACTTTCGAATGATCACCAATGTAGCATGGTCCGTATATACGTGTACCGGATTTTATCTTACAATTCTTCCCGATAAAAACAGGTCCCTTAATAAAGACGTACGGCTCTAATTCCGTCTCGTCATCTATTACGATTCCCCCGTTCATACAGTCTAGTGTAGTGTTCGGGTAAACGTGAAGGCCGCGACCGAAGTTGATGTTCATCAGGTCATCTCTCGCAATAATCTTCATTCCATCGAAAACATGCAGTAAGGTCGGATTCAACCGCACCCTGTACATTATATCTCTCTCGAGCAGGTAAGCGAAATACCTTCTGATATCCCAGGGATACTTTATCTCTATTATATCGTTTGTAAAGTCTTCAGTTGATATATCCTCGGTCTTCAATCCTGCCGATTCGAAATCCTGCGGCGATAAGACGTTGTCCCCGTCTGTCTTTTCGACTACTGACTTTAAAGCGCCTGTCTTACCGTCCGATATATATGCAAAAAGATCGTCATCGCCGTGCTTCCAT
>CALGOI010000241.1 GCA_937959065.1 uncultured Ignavibacteriota bacterium
TGGGGAAAAAATTTATAATTTTAGTTTTTGCACTTGTTCTTGCTTCTTCGGCTTTATCCCAGAATATCCAGGGTGATATATCTGAGATAAAAGAAAACCTGGAATATCTTGCTTCGGATGAGCTTGAAGGAAGAGGTACACTCACTAACGGAGAGTATCTTGCTTCCGAGTTTATAGCTAAAAAGTTCAGTGAGTACGGAGTTAAACCTTTCGGAGATAATGGTACTTACTTCCAAAATTTTCCCCTTATAGTTAGCAGATTCAAACCAGAAAGCCATGTGGATATAATCACAAACGATGGTAATTTAACATCATTTAAATTTAAGTCAGATTTTATAATTGATGCTCGTAGAATTCCTGATAATCATTTTATGGGTTCAAATAGTAATATAGTGTTTGCCGGTTTTGGAATAACTGCGCCCGAGTTCAACTATGATGATTATGCCGATATAGATGTGAAAGGAAAAACGGTATTTATAATGGATGATGAACCACTTTCTGAAGATAGCAATTATTTCCGAGGCGTTAAGCCTACACAATATTCTTTTTGGGGTACAAAATGGAGAATAGCCAGGAGTAATGGTGCGGCAGGACTTGTGATTATTGCCACACCTGAAACAATGGAAAGATGGAAAGCTTTAGGTGATTGGGGCAGCGAAGAGTCAATAAGATATCCCTCAAATGAAAATGATGGTTCGAATAACAGGATACCTGTTATATGTATAACACCTGAATTGGCAGCAAATATATTGTCCGGAGAGAAATATGATTTTGAAGCTTTAGATAATCTATTTAATGAAAGTAAACCAATTCCTGTCTTTGATTTGAGTAAAATGATAAATTTCAAATTTATTATTGAAGAAGAAGAAAAAATGTCACGAAATGTTGTTGGTATTATCGAAGGATATGATCCTGTATTAAAGCACGAATATGTATCAATTGGAGCACACTATGATCATGAGGGGATAAAGAATGGAGTAATTTACAATGGTGCTGATGATAATGCTTCCGGTACGGCTGCAGTGATGGAGGTTGGAAAGAATTTGGCTAATAAGAAAAAAAATGGGCGTTCTATACTATTGATGTTATATTCAGCGGAAGAAAAGGGTTTGATGGGGTCTAAATATCTGGCAGAAAATTCAGTCTATGTTAATAATATCATTGCAAACATTAATATGGATATGGTAGGGAGAATGAGTGAAGATACTCTACAATCTATTGGTTCCAGACGCTTAAGTTCTCAGTTGGGGGATTTGGTAGAGGAAGCAAACAGCGAAACATCAAACTTTGTTTTGGACTACAGGTATGATGCACCCGATGACCCGAATAGATTTTATGAGAGAAGTGATCATTATAATTTCGCAAAGCAAGGGATACCAGTAGTATTCTTTTTCGATAATATGGATGATGATTACCATAAACCAAGTGATGATTCTTATAAGATAAACTATGAAAAGATAGCAAAAGTCGTATCTTTAGTTGAGTCATTAACATTAAAGCTATCAAATCTTGAGACAAAATTAGTAATAGATAATCAAAATTAAACGTCATTATTATTTAAAATAAACCAATGAAGACTTCTATTTTCTCGATTTTTGTTTTTTTTATGGCGGTGGGAATGAATAGCCTCCACGCCCAGATCCTATGGAATATTGATGTCAACGATAAGAATCAATATGAATCGTGGGAAGAAGTTAATGGGGCAAAACAAAAATCCGATATTGAACTATGGGGAATAGCCACATTTAAAGATGGAGTATTGGAAATGAACTTACGGGAAGGAAAAGATGCGGATTTCCAATCAGCATTTATAAACACAATGGTAAATTACGTGCAGCCAATCTTATTTAATAACAGAAATATTCAATCTTAAAGATAAAAGAAAAGGCAGGATTCTATTAAAGCCGTTATAGATTCTTTGAAAAGAAAGGATAGGTTTTATAAACCGCCAAAAGATACGACTACTATTCCGGAAGATACCAGGACAGTTGACGAACTTGTTGCCGATGGTGACATGATACTTAAAAGAAACTGGTTGTTAGTTGATTACGAAATGGAGTTGATGTATGACGAATATGGTGTAAGATTCAGATTGAAATATTTAAAATAAAAAAGGCGGGATAAACCCGCCTTTTTTTAAGTATGCTAACTACTTGATCAATATCATTTTTTTGGTTTTAGTAAAACTTCCCGCTTCCAAACGGTAATAATATACACCGCTTGGGAGTCTTGCTCCATTAAACTCTGCTGAATAATATCCAGCATTGAATACTTCACTATTAATAAGTATGCTGACGAGAGCCCCTTTCATATCGTAACTTTTAAGCATAACGGGGGATTTCTCAGAAATGTCAAAATTAATTTTTGTAGTAGGGTTAAACGGATTTGGATAATTTTGACCGAGTCCAAATTCTAAAGGTACTCCAGTGTTTAAATTTGTAATTCCAACAGATGGACCTATAATAAAATTAGCATTTGACATGTCAAAGAAAATGTTATCCGCTGCTTCCACCTTAACCCTAGCAGTTGTAGTTAATTCATTAGGTACGGTAATAGATTCAGAACCGTCATTTGGAGTGTTTGTTGCTAAAGATATTGGAAATGTATTACCGCCATCTGTAGAAAGTAAAATATTCACATTAGCACAACTAACAGGCACTGAATTAGTATTAGCGACATCCCATGTCACTGTTTCATTATTACCTGCATTCCATGTTATTGCAGTATTTGGGGATGAAACAAGGAAAGGTCCGGCAGTTCCTTCAACGTTAAATTGTATAAGTCCATAATTATGCCCACCTGCTCCGGCATTATTATCTCTGACTGTCAACCTGAATTTCAGGCTTCTTGCGTAAGAAGGAAGTATCTCACCGATAGTTTGTGAATTATTAATTACGTTAAACAACTTTGGGAATGTCCTTGATGGAGAGGTTACTGGATCAAATGATCTGAAAATAGGAGCGTTTCCTGAAGGTGAATTTGGGTGTCCTGATGGACCCAGGTCGTATTGCTCCCAGCAATAAGTAAGCGTATCACCATCAGGATCAGTCGCAGAACCAGTTAAGACAAAAGGAGTATTAATAGGAATAGAAAAACCTCCAGTCGGCATATTAACGGTAGGAGGTGTATTACCTGTTGCTGTTGTTGTTGGACATGAGCCTCCAAATCCTGAGATAAATCCACCCATTTCAATTAAGCTATGAACATGAAAATAATCGTCGCTGTTGTTTTGAAGATTGGGTGGACATACGCCGGCATAACCCATAATTGTTGATGCACTTCCCGGTTCAAAAGCTGCAGAAGGAACTCTGTTACAGTTATTATTTTGGGTATGATTTCCTCCATATTGATGTCCCATCTCATGAGCAACATAATCAATATCAAAAGGATCACCAACGGGTGAGAATAATCCCGTAACTCCCCGAGCTTTTTGTCCGTTTACACAAACAACAGCTAATCCGGCTATTCCACCACCTCCGGTACTGAAAACGTGCCCAATATCATAATTAGGACTTCCAATAACAGCATCTATATTAGATTGATTTTGTCCTAACATTGCAGAACCATTGTTATTTGTGTAAGGATCAGTACCAGCGTTTGTATAGACGAGGAGATGATTATTGGCAATTAACTCAAGCCTTATCGCAAAATCCCTTTCATAAACCTGATTAACCCTGTTTACTGACGTGGTCATTGCAGCAAGTGCTGATGAAACAGTGCCTCCATGAAAAGTAGCATATTCCCCGGTACATGCCAACGCTAGACGATAGACTCTTAACTGCTCACCGAAAGCATCTGTATTATCGTTAATAAGACTGTTGTTAATCATATCCTGCTCTTCAGTCAGGCAGACGAATTCTGATTGTTTTGTAAAATCAGATGTGTAGTAGCTTATATAGTTTGTAATATCATTAGTGCTGTATGGGTCTATAAAAAAATCACCATAAGCAGACAACACTGAAGCATGGAACCCATGAGGAGTAATATCAAACCTCAAAGTTGCAGTCCCATCATCTATGCCTTTTCCAAGAAATGTTCTGATCTCTGGAAACTTCTGAGAAAGTTCCGGAGCCATTACTGGAGATTCTACAACTTTAAACTTTCCAAATCTTCCATCCGGTAGAGGAAGTTCAATAATCACATTGGAGTTTTTAACCTTAACATTATTTTCATGAGGTATTGTTTTTAAAAGCGCATCAAACGATGCTCTGTTAAGACGAACAGTTCGAAATCTTTGTGGAATAATTCGTCTTTCTCCTGCGACAGATATGGACGCAGCATCGATATCTGACCATAGATTGCTTCCTGTATTGGTTACTGAAGCATAAAGCCTTGAACTTGAATTGATAGTTGAATTTTTCGAATCGAAGTGAATATTAGCAAATAAAACTACCGCCAGAATAATCCCAAAGGTAAAAATTATTTTTTTCATAAATTTGTTTAAATGTAGTTAAAATTAATTAAATTTATAATTATTTAACATAAAGACAAAGACAAAATGTTAAAGAATTTTAAGTAGTCATAAAACCAATTACAGTTCTAATTATATTGAATATACTAATGAGTATAAATAATTTGATATATATTTAATAATAATTATATTTTGTGTTATGAAATTCCTTCTTATTATATTTTTTCTGGGTTTAAACTGCAATTCTTATTCACAGTCACTTTGGGATATTGATTTATCAGATAAAGAACAATTTAATAAATGGGTCGAAGTAATAGATCTTGACGGTTCAAGTTACAGGCAAAATGATTTGATGGATTTTTGGGGCAAAGCTGTATTTAAGAATGACAGTCTTGAAATGAAAATTAAGTACCCAAGCAAAGAGCAGTTCAATGATGCGTTTATGAGTATTGTGAATGAGTTTGGGGAGCCAAGTATCTTTGGTGACAGGGATTTAAAAGCAGAAAGAGAAAAAGAAGAAAACAAGGGAGATTACAACAAAAAAAAAGAACATGGGGATGTAGATTCCCGGGATTTGGAAGCTGTGATAAAAAGTGGTGATTTATTAATTTTAAGAAAATGGATTTTGGTTGATTATCAGGTGGAACTATTATGGGACAAAAACGGTATTAGATTTTTGTGTGCTTACACAAATGGTTAAGATACACATTCCCCCATTAATACCTCCTGATACATATCGGGAGGTTATTTTATTATAACCAATTTTCTGGATTCAGTATAATCCAAACCAATCATTCGATAGAAATATACTCCCGCCGGTATTTCAGTGGTGTTCCAAGTTATATAATATGTCCCGGGTTCGTAATTTCCGTTAACCAGTTCGGTAATCATTTTCCCGGTTATATCAAATATTGTTATGTTTACCTTAGGGGGTCCAATAAATCCGGGTTGATAAGGTACATCAAATGTGATTTGTGTTGATGGATTAAAAGGGTTTGGGTAGTTCTGGTATAGATTAAAGCTTTTGGGAAGAGAAGAATTAGGATGAATAACTTGTATCTCATCTCCGCCATTGGTTGTCCGGAGAATCGTACCTTCACGCCCAACAACAAATCCTGTGTTTTCATCAGTAAATTTTATAAATGATAAGTTTCTTAAAATCGGTGGGGTTTGTAATTTCCAATTTACTCCTCCATTTACGGTCTTCAATATGGTTCCATGATGGCCGACAACATACCCGATATTATCATCAATAAATTCGACATTTCTTAACGAAGTTCCTGTTCCATTTTGGAGAAATTCCCATGTATAGCCCGCATTTACTGATTTATATATATTTCCAGGAAAACCTACAATATAAATTAAAGATGAATTTTTATAAGTTATGGAGTGAAAATTTTTATGGGTTGGTGATGAGACTAAAAACCAGGTCAAACCCCCGTCAAGAGTCTTGATGATAGTTCCAAATAAACCAACTGCCATTCCATTGTTACGGTCTGAAAAACTGACTGCTTCAAGAATATTCCCTGTAGGTGCAGGGATTTGAATCCATGAAACTCCCTTGTCTGTAGTTCTAATGATCAATCCATAATCACCAACTATTAACCCTGTGTTATTATCAATAAAACATATATTATTCAAAGATTGAAAATAGGGTGGGCTGTCATGAAACCAGTTTTCTCCAGCATTTGTTGTTCTAATGATCGTACTATTTGTACCACTGATAAGTCCATTATCTTTATCAAAAAAGTGAATAGAAAGTAAAACCTGATTAGTAGGAGTATTTTTTAACGACCAGCTTAATCCCTTATCCGTTGTCTTTAAAACAGTTCCATATTGTCCTGAAATAAAACCTGTAAAATCATCAATAAAAAATATGGAAAATAACCAGCTATCTGCTTCAGATTCTATTACCTTCCAGCCTGATTGCGAAAAAGACTGGTTATTTACAACCCAAAGAAAGATTATTATAATGAATACTCTGCAATATCCTTTCATTGCTATGATATTAGGTAATACGGATTGATTTCCTATTAGAATTTAACTAAGTTAATTAACATAAAAAACAATAAATTTACCTTGATGTATTACAAAACACTAAAAAAACTGATTTTTACATTTACAGTAGTTACAATAGCCGCACTAATAATAGCCGGTACAGGAGATGATCGAGATAGAAATGTTGGAGATATCAATAAAACATTAATGGTTAAGATTTACGGAAATGAGAATACGTTAGAGTCTTTAAGCAAAATGGGTATAGCAGCTGATCATGTTGATCTCGATAAAAGCACAAATTCATTTATTGCTTATTTAAACGGTGCAGAAGTCAAGCAGATGAAGGATGCTGGTATAATATATGAGATAGTTTATGGGGATTGGTATGAAGATTATTACTCGAAAATTCCTACAATGACAGATGCAGAAAAGCTTGAACAGATAGAATTTATGGAAAGGTCTCAAGGAGTAACCGGATTTGGATATGGGAGTATGGGAGGGTTTTACACTTATAATGAAGTAATAAGAAAGATTGATTCAATGAGATTACAATATCCTGACCTTATCTCGGCAAAATTTTCCATAGGTACTGCTTTTTCAGGAAATCAAATTTGGGCATATAAAATTACTAAAAATCCGGATGTACCGAATAACAGACCTCAGGTCCTGTATACCTCTTTAATACATTCGAGAGAAGCCATAACTGTGATGAACCTTATGTATTTTTCATATTATCTACTCGAGAATTATAATACTGACGATATTGCAAAGTATTTGGTTGATAACAGGGAGATGTACTTTATACCGTTTGTGAATCCTGACGGTTATAGGTATAATCAGAAACACCGGCCTAATGGTGGCGGAATGAGACGTAAAAATCTTAATGGCGCTGATTCTAATGTATATCAGCCTTCAACCGGGGGAATTGATCTTAATAGAAATTTTGGTACTTATCAATTTTGGAATTCACCAAATGGCGGTTCTTCCACAAACCCGAATTCAGATACTTACAGAGGAACAGCCCCTTTTTCAGAGCCGGAAACACAATCAATTTTAAATTTCGTAAATTCTAAAAATTTTAAGAATAGCCTTTTTTATCATTCATATAGTAACTTATATATTTATCCCTGGGCCTGGATAGACCCTCAGCAAACCCCGGACTCCACAATTTTTCAGAACTTTTCAAATTATATGGCGGGTTTTAATGGGTATTTACCCGGTGTTGCATCACAGACTGTCGGATATGAAGTCAGGGGTGGTTCTGATGATTGGTTATATAACGATTCCGGACATACGAAAATAATAGGAATAACTCCAGAAATCGGTACCGGATCAGATGGATTCTGGCCGCAGCAAAACAGGATATTTCCTCTTGTAATGGAAAATCTAAATTCAAATATCTTTTATTCAGGAGCAGCGGATACATTTGCTGCTTTTGAGAGTTACGCTCTTAATTCAGGTGAAACATTAGAAGCCGGAGATACATCACGGTTTCATATTAATGTAAAGAGTGTTGGTTTAAAAAACGCAAGCAGCCTGATTGCGCACATAGAATCTCTGGATACTATGGTTACTATTCTTGAAAACGATAAATCATTTGGACCATTTACTTTTTTTGAAACAAAGGATAATTCCTCGAATCCCTTTGTAATTAAAGTGAACAGTAGTATTCAGAACGGTATGGAAACAAA
The DNA here is from genome assembly GCA_937959065.1 of uncultured Ignavibacteriota bacterium. Taxonomy (GTDB): domain Bacteria; phylum Bacteroidota; class Ignavibacteria; order Tepidaquicellales; family Tepidaquicellaceae; genus JAEYVS01. The sequence goes on from CALGOI010000241.1 coordinate 8,101, forward strand.
GTTATTGGTTAAACTAAAACTTGGTGAATATTATATTACTCGCGATACAATAACATTTACATTAGGAACGCCAACTGTTTTGTTTAAGGACACAGTAAACACAGTAAGTCCGTTATGGACTGCTTCTGGAACAAACTCCAATAATACCTGGGCTACAACAACTAGTGATTTTGTATCTCCCCCGTTTTCATATACGGACAGTCCTTTTGGAAATTACGGAATTAATGTAACTAATGTCCTGACTTTAAATAACCCGGTTAACCTCAATAATCTTTCCAATATTAAATTGATGTTCAATACTAAGTATTTTATTGAAAGTGGATACGATTACGGACAGGTTGAGATTACTACAAACAACGGTGGGACATGGATACCGTTGCAAGGTAAATATACAAAACCCGGTGCTGGCTCCTTTCAACCTAATGGAGAACCTTTATACGATGGAAGTACCGGTACCTGGAAGAGTGAGGTTATGAGCTTAACACCCTATAGTAATCATTCGGTAAAAATCAGATTTTATTTTAGATCAGATGGTGGATTGAACCTGGATGGATGGTATGTAGACGACATATGTATTCTTGGTTATGATGTTCAAACAGGTATTACAGGGAACGGAGAATTACCTGTAACATATTCCTTAAGCCAAAATTACCCTAATCCTTTCAATCCTGTGACTCAAATTAGCTATTCTATTCCATCTAAACAGTTTGTTTCTATTAAGGTATTTGATATGCTTGGAAGACAAGTCTCACAGCTTGTAAACAATATAAATGAAGCCGGAAATTATTCGGTGACTTTCGATGGCTCAGCTTATTCCAGCGGTATATATTATTATAAGATGGAAACAGAAGGATTTGTTGAAACGAGAAGAATGGTTTTGGTCAAATAAACCATGTAGTATTTATTTATTAAGGTTATTTTGTTAAATTTGATTATAAATTTAAAGGGGGTATTGAAAAATACTCCCTTTTTTAATCTCAAAGGGGAGTAACTTGAAAAGAAATTACGCGCTTGAAAAAGGTGGTCCTAAAACACTGGAGATTAGTTGGGGACTCGGCTGGAAAGAATTTACAGTTCGTCAAGACGGTGATGTAATTGGAAGTGTTGCAACTCAGAAAGAGTTGAAAGAAGGCAGAGAGTTTTCATTAAAGGATGGCTCAAGGCTTTATATCAGGTTGAATATTGGATTAATGAACTCCGGCCTCGAAGTACTGAGAGATGGAAAACCTGTGGAAGGTTCTGATTCAGACCCCTCCAGTAAGGTCAATGGTTGTTTCGGTTTAATGTTATTTGTTGCTGTTTTAAATATTATCGGGGGATTAGCGCTTTTATTTATCATGCCGGATGATATGATCGCCCGTGCTGATGCCTTATTGTTTGGCTCAATATACTTGTTCTTCGGCTTCGTTTATGTTTTACTTGGTTTAATGATTAAAAGAATCTCTCTTACAGCTTTATATATTTCTATCACCCTGTTGGTGCTTGAAATGTTAATGGGAATTGGCTTAATGGCAATGGCAGGTAGCTCCGGTTCGGTTTTTGATTATTATCGTAGTTTTTTTTGTTATTTATTTAGTTACTTATGTTAAATATTTCAAAGAGCTTAAAGAAACACAAAAGTAAAAATAAATTCAATAAATGAAAAAAATATTTCCTCTTATTGTAGTTTGGCTTATTTGTTTAAGTCTTGTATATATTGTTCAGAATAGTAACGGTGACAAAAAGTTATCTAAACTTGACAAAAAACTTCATCCCTCAGATTATTTTTTTTACCAGAGGGCATATCCCCATAGTGAAATTCCGTATGACAAATATCTTGATGCCATTGAAAAGAAAAATCAGATGGAATCAGACAGTCCAATGGGTGATATAGATTGGATACCGGCAGGACCCTATAATATAGGAGGTAGAATCACTGCAATGACGGTTGATCCGGGCAACACAAATATTATGATTATAGGTGCTGCTGCCGGAGGAGTTTTTAAGACAACGAACTCCGGTATAAACTGAAATCCAAAAACAGATTTTACACCTTCATTATCAATTGGATCTATCAAAATGCACACTGCAAATCCTAATATTATTTATTGCGGAACAGGAGAAGCGAATAATGCCACAGATGTATATCCGGGGTTTGGTATGTTAAAGTCTACCGATAAGGGGGATACATGGACACATGTTGGTTTAGATAGTTCGATGTCTATTGCGGAAATTGACATTTCACCGCAAAATCCGAATACAATTTACACAGCAGTAGGAGGTGGATTATATTCAAAGGGACAGAACAGAGGGATATATAAATCACTCAACGGAGGGACTAACTGGCAGAGAGTGTTTTTTTTAAATGATTCAACCAGTGCGACAGATGTAGCAATAGATCCGTCAGATTCTAACCGTATTTATGCAGCTATGATGGAAAGGCTAAGGGGTCCTGCATTCAGAAAAGCGGGTGGAGTTTCAAGCGGGGTGTATATGAGTACTAATGCTGGACAGACGTGGAATAGACTTACTAATGGACTACCGGCTCCAGCAAATAATATCGGCAGAATTTGTATAGCTATAGCTCCTTCAAACCCAAATTATGTCTATGCGTTATATAGAAAAGTATCTAATATTACCAGTCCATCACATAACAATGTTTTTGAAGGATTTTACAGGTCAACAAATAAGGGACTTAGCTGGACACGCATGCCAGATGGAATACTGGGTAATGAATTTTCAACCTTTGGGTGGTATTTCGGTCTAATTGAAGTTGATCCTGTAGATCATAATACGGTTTATGTAGGAGATATCGATTTATTTAAAAGTACAAACGGCGGAAACAGTTGGTCCAATATTACGGAAGCTTATTCGGGGGGTTTTGACGAACAGCATCCTGATATGCATGCGCTTTGGATAAATCCTTCTAACGGAAGTAATTTGTTTAATGGTAATGATGGCGGCATTTTTATTACAGCTAATAACGGCTCTAATTGGATTAAAAGCTATGACCTGCCCATTAGCCAGTTTTATGCAACTGAGATCGATTATCTTATACCTCAACGTAAATATGGAGGTACACAGGACAACGGTACAATGGGAACTCAAACTGGGAGTTTAAGTGATTATGAAGTGATTTACGGTGGAGATGGATTTGTAATAAAGGTGGATTATACAAATTCAAATATTTTATACGCAGAATCCCAATTTGGAAATATTGGTAGAAGTACGAACGGTGGCAATTCTTTTTCAAATATAACTAGTGGATTGGATTTGTCCAGAACGAACTGGAACACTCCATATATATTGGATAGAGTAAACCCCGGTACACTTTATTTTGGTTCATATGTTTTACATAAAAGCACAAACCGTGGTAATACATGGACTGTCATAAGCCCGGACCTAACCAGAGGGCCTAATGGACGTTTGGGGACAATTACCTGTATAAGCGCTGCGCCTTATAATGGAAGTAGAGCAATTTATGTTGGAACAGATGATGCTAAGATATCATTATCCACTAATGATGGGGGATCCTGGACTGATATAACCGGATCATTACCAAACAGGTACGTAACAGATATCAATGTTGACGGAAGAAATCCAGCGGTAGCTTATGCTACGCTCAGCGGATATGCTTTGGATCTTAGGGATGCGCATGTTTACCGAACCACTAACTTTGGTGCAAGCTGGAACGGCATCTCAGGTAATTTGCCGAATATTCCTGTGAATTCTATTATAATTGAAGAAACTCACGACTCCATATTGTTTGTTGGAACCGATGCAGGGGTCTATTACACTACAAATCTTGGTATAACGTGGAATATAGTTGGTTCGGGATTACCTAATTCTCCGGTTTTTGATATTAATTTTCATAAACCTACGAATACACTTGTAGCCGGAACTCACGGGAGATCGATGTACATGGCTGATGTGTCTTCAATAACAGTCGGCATTCAGAGTATAAGTAATATTGCTGAAAGCTATAGTTTAAAACAGAACTACCCAAATCCATTTAATCCTGTAACTAAAATTCAGTTTAGTATCCCAAAAAGCAACAGGGTTAAGTTAAAGGTTTATGATATCAAGGGCAGGGAAGTTTCAACTTTGGTTGACGAAAGACGGGAGACTGGAATTTATGAAGTTGATTTTAACGGACTGGGTCTTTCGAGCGGAATTTATTTCTACAAACTGGAAGTAGGAGAGTTTGTAGAAACAAAACGAATGATGTTGATAAAGTAAAATAATTTTGACTGTGTAAAAGGGAGCTGAGGCTCCCTTTTTTATTTGTATTTAATAGGTTATAAAGATTTTATACTTTGTATTATGAAAACTATATTAGTAAACGGAAGAGTTTGGCTTTACAAACAATACTTTGAATAAGGGGTAGGTTTTAATTCCCTCAACGGGAAAATAAATTTTGTAGGTACTAATGAAGAAGCCATTGAAGTCAGCCCTGATTACGATGATTTGATCGATGTGAAGGGAAAGCTCATACTCCCGGCATTTATAGATGGTCATTGCCATTTGGTGAAAGGCTCTATGGTCAATAGAGAGTTAAATCTGCGAGGAGTGAAAACCAGGAAAGAATTTGAAGAAAAGATTAAAGAATATTCAGCGGAGAAGCATGGCTGGATACAGGGAGGATATTTTACAGAGGGTGATTTCAAGGAAGATTTTAAAATTGACAGAGATTTCCTTGATAAAATTTGTCCTGACAAACCATTATTTATTTCACGTTTTGATATTCATTCTGCCATATTAAATAGCAAAGCTATTGAAGAATCAGGACTAGAGAGCAAAGCAGATGAATTTGGGACCGATAATGTTGTTAAAGATGAGAAAGGAAGATTAACCGGTGAAGTGAAGGAATCTGCCAGATTATATATTTTGTCTGTAATCCCACAAATGAGTACTGAAGAAATCGGAAATGCACTTAAAGAGCAAATTGAAAAACTGCACAGGTATGGAATTACTGCTGTTTCCGATATTACACTTCCTGAAGATCTTGATGCCTTTGAATTTCTTTTAAAAAAAGAAGAGCTTAAACTGTTCATAGATTCAAGACTTCCCTTTAATGAAGTAGCAAATATCAAAGGCTGTAGAGAGAGATTCATAGCTTATAATGACCGCATTAAGTTTTTGTCTTTAAAGGCATTCTATGACGGTTCATTGACAAGTGAGACGGCTTATTTTCATGATAATTACAAGTCACGTACTCATAACGGTTCAAGAACGGATTTCGTTGAAAGCGGTGAATTTTTTGAATTCGCTGAATTGATCGATCTAGCCGGTTACAGGATGTCTGTGCACGCGATTGGTGATAAGGCTGTAACTGAATTATTGGATTTGAATAAACGGTTAATTGATAGTTATGGAGTTAAGGACAGGCGTTTCAGAATAGAACATTCCCAGCATACAAGGTTATCTGATATTGGCAAATTTAAAGAATATAATGTAATTGCCTCTGTACAGCCCTGGCATTTATTTAGTGATGCTAAATCTGCCACTGATAAACTACAGCATCCCGAGGAGACCCATAATTATAAGCTAATGATAGATAAAGGAGTTACTGTTTGCTTTGGAACGGATTTTCCGGTTGTAGGGGAGAATCCCCTGGAAAATATTTATTACGCGATGACCAGAAAGACAGAGCAAATGGATGGGAGCTTTTATCCTGAATATAATCTGCCTCTTGTAGACTGTCTGACTTGCTATACCATTAATAATGCTTATGCATCCGGTCTTGAAAATATAACAGGAAGCATCCGTGTAGGGAAAAAAGCCGACATAATAGTACTAGATGATCTTTTCGAATTAGATCCCGGTGATGTTAAAAACACTACAGTAGATATGACATTTATGGAAGGAAAAAGATTAGTATAACTACTTTTTCATTACCACTTCCAGGTATAGATCTCTTTTATTTGCAATAAAATCTTCCATATAAATAATCCATGTTAATAACCGTCCATCCTGCATGTTGGCATTTGAAGAGACGATTTCATATGGAAATTCAATATTATAAATTGTTTCCTGGCCGCGGAATGTTTCTGCTATACCTGTCATAATATTGTCATAAGTTGAGTCCGCGTCTTCAGGTGAATTATTTTTCTGACTATAGGAAAATCTTACATTATTCCCATCGTCTATGAATTTAGCAATTACCTCGCCTCCCATTACTTCATCATTATCATCACTGAGTGCAACTCCAAGAAGGTCAATCGAATTAAAGTCATATGAGAAAAACAGAGTCTTTGATGAGTCGAGGTTAGTCTCCGAATATATCTCCTTGAGGGTTATTCCATCAGCTCCGGATAGTTTTTGCTTAAAATTGGATATGAAGTCAGCATCGTTATAGAGGGAATCTTTGACTTCAGTTATGCGTGAAGAATCTGTCATTGTAGCAAATGCTGTCATAACATCAAAAAACATTTTGTCGAAAACAAAAGTAGCATTTTCGGAACCAGATCCGTCTTTATTGACTTTAATATTACGGACAATATTAATGCATGAACTAAAAGATACCGATAAAAACAGTAGGATAGCAATAATTGTTAATTTCTTCATTAATATTTGGGAATTTTAAAGTTAATTTGACTGTCACTTAAAATACACATATTCGTATTATATAACAATTTATTAAGATTTATTTGTGAATAATACAAAATCAAAAATTATTTCTATAATGAAAAAAGTTTCGCTGGGAGTTATACTCTTAATATTTTTATTAGTTCAGGTAATGTGGACCCTGTTTTTTGCTACTGCTGTAACTGCTGTTATGGATCCTGATAGCAAAGAAAGGTTTGTTGAGTCACTTTTAAGGAAATATCGGGATATCACCTATGGTGATATAGACAGGAAAGACCCGCCCCATGTTGAATCTATGCAAAATCTATATGATGTAATTCATCACGACTTAAGTGTTTCAATCGATATACCTAATAAACAGATTTCCGGGCTTATGAAAATGAATGGTCAGTCTCTGTCGGATACGCTGAATTACATTTATCTGAATCTCGAAGATAATATGAAGGTTGATTACGTAAAGGTTAACGGAGAGAATGTAACCTACGAAAGAAATGATGTTTATCTCATTTTAAATACCAAAGGTATGATAGGTAAGCTCGATGAATTTAACGTGGAAGTATCTTACAATGGTAACCCTTTAAATAAAGGATTCGATTCTTTTGCGTTTAAGAAGTTTGATAACTTCCCGGCCGTTTATACATTAAGTGAACCAACATATGCCCCAACCTGGTGGCCCTGCAAAGATGTTCCCAGGGATAAGTTTACTATAAACATGAGTATCACAGTACCTTCTGAGTTAACTGCGGCTACGAGCGGATTATTAAAGGAAGAGACAACTAATGAGGACGGAACGAAAACCTTTGTCTGGGAAACCAAATACCCTATGACAACATATCTTGTTTCGCTTAATATTGGTAAGTATGACAGGTGGTATGATACTTATACATCTCTGGATGGGAAAAAGCAAATGCCTGTGGAGTATTATACTTACCCTTCATACACTGACAATGCCAAGATAGACTGGAAGGATACCCCTGAAATGATAAAATTTTATTCGGAAATTTTTGGGGAATATCCATTTATTGATGACTTGCGCACCAATGGTTTGGTGATGCAATATCTCCGCAGACTTGGAAGGATATATGGTTAAATGAGAGCTTTGCATCATATAGTGAGGCTTTATGGGAAGAGTATAAGGGCGGTGAAACAGCCTTGCTCAATTATATGAGAAAAGAGGATTATGGTTTCTTTTATGGAACTGTTTATGATCCCCAGGGTGACTTAATGAGCCCTACAGTTTATCAAAAAGGGAGCTGGGTATTGCATATGCTCAGAGGGGTTGTTGGCGATGAGGTATTCTTTAAGATATTAAGGACATATTACGAAGATTATAAATATAAGACTGCAAATACTCAGCAGTTCATTGATGTTTGTGAGAGGGTAAGCGGGCAGGATCTAACAGACTTTTTTGAGCAATGGGTAATAAAAGGAACCGGTAGACCCACCTATGAGTATTCATGGGTAGCTGATGAATATGACGGGCAGGAAGGCACTGACGCATATATGTTAAGATTGACACTAGAGCAAAAGCAAAGTAAAAAAGATAATTGGGAATTGTTTAAAATGCCGGTAAAGATTACGGTTGTAACTGACAAAGGTGAAGAAGAGCTTATATTTTTCAATGACCAGAAAAAGCAGGTTTTTGCTCATCCTATTAAGGGTAAACCTACAAAGGTTTATATTGACAAGGACGGATGGATACTAAAGAAAGTTTACGAGAACAGGGATAAAAAATAAGAGCAAACAAAAAAAGCGTCAATTAAAGACGCTTTTTTTGTTATATATAAAACTGTAATTAATTTACGTATTCTGAAAACTCTTTACCTACTTTAAATTTAACTGTGTTCTTAGCAGCAATTTGAATTGTCTCCCCTGTTTTAGGATTTCTACCTTGCCTAGCTGCTCTTCTTCCTTTCGAGAAGGTACCGAATCCAACTAAGCTAACTTTACCGCCTTTTTTGAGTGTTTTCTTTACACTATCTGTGAAAGACTCAAGTGCTGCTTTAGCCTGAGTTTTGTTAATCCCGGCATCTCCCGCGATCTGATTGATTAATTCTTCTTTGTTCATTTGCTTTAATATTTTTTGATGAAGAAAAGTCTTTAATTACAAAAATAACAGCATAACGCTTAAAAATCAAACGTTTTAGGATTGGCTATTCTTACTTTTTTATTGTCTTTATTAATAT
>CALGOI010000242.1 GCA_937959065.1 uncultured Ignavibacteriota bacterium
TCTTATGGAGGTCCAGGTGCTCGCTGGTCAGGTTTGTAAAGACGGCTATTTTAAAATCCAGCCCGTAAACCCTTTTTAACTCCAGCGCTATCGATGAAACTTCCATCACGCAGTATTTAACTCCGTTGTCTGCCATTTCATTGAGCATCCTGTAAATTTCGATCGAGTCCGGTGTTGTTAATGAAGAATCAGCTTTCTTGTCACCCACCTGGTAATTGATCGTCCCTATAAGCCCCGTACTAAAACCTGCTTCTTCGAGTACTGCTTTAAGAAGAAATGTTATACTCGTCTTTCCGTTCGTTCCGGTAACTCCGATCAAAGTCAGCTTTTCGGCAGGATCACCGAAGAAATTCCTGCTGAACTCAGCCATGGTCTTCCTGATATCACGCGATTCGTAAACTTTAGCTTTATCTTCATCCGAGAGCTCATCTACGTAAACATTCTTTTTTATCTTCTCGGTAATTACAGCTGAAGCGCCGTTTTCAAGAGCGGTCTTTATGTATTTATTGCCGTCGTCTTTGTACCCTATTATGGCAAAGAATACATAACCCTCTTTTACTTCACGTGAATCATAAGTCAGACCCTTTACTTCAAAGTCTTCACTGATCCCGGTTTTTTTTAAAGAACTATTCCGAATTAACTCCGAAAACTTTATCATTAGATTGTGTTATTCATTCTCACAATAGAGAGTAACCGTCGTCCTAGTCAGCTCCTGTGACCCAGCTTTCGGGCTTTGCTCTATAACCTTTCCGCTTCCGCTTATCTGTACGTCGAAGCCTGCAGCCACAAGAGTATTTATTGCTTTTCTTAAACTTTTGTTTGTAACATCCGGTACCTGGTATAGATTATCCTGACCCGGTCGTTTGCGTACTACACGTATCCTTATTATTTCCGGCTTAGAAGTCACCATCAATGTATTTGCTGCCGGATACTGATCTGCGATGTAAAACTCATCTGTATTCAAAGAGCCCTTATCATTTTCATCGGTTATTATCTCATACTTGAGCTGCTTTTCATTCAGAATGTCGATAGCATCTTTAACTTTTAAGTTCACTATGTTTGGCAGATAAAACCGGTTATCTGTAAGGTTTGCGAACTGGTAAGCATTATCGTTAAGCTTTTCATAGTTCGCATTGATCAGGTTCGAACTCGAATAATCAGAGATGCCTTTATAACTTATAATCCTTGTCGCGATATTTCTGAATATCGGCGCTGAAACGTGACCGCCATAAAACTGTCCCGATTTAGGGTTATCCATCACAACTGCAATCAGAATAACAGGATTCTCTGATGGGAAGAATCCAACGAATGACGCCCTGTGCTATGAACTTGTATACTGTCCATTAACCAGAAGCTGAGCAGTACCCGTTTTACCGGATATATTCACTCCCTCTATCTGAGCTATCTTACCTGTT
>CALGOI010000243.1 GCA_937959065.1 uncultured Ignavibacteriota bacterium
TGGCGGTGGTACGATCGCAGGCCTGCAGCCGGTTAATACAAATGAAGCCTTTATTCCCGCTAAAACGGTTAATATCAATCCGGTCTCAAATATCGTTGAGAGTTTTACTTTGTCACAGAACTATCCAAACCCGTTCAATCCATCCACAAAAATAAATTTCACAATTCCTATTAAAGGAAATGTCCTTTTAAAAGTCTTTGATATTACAGGGAAACATATTATTGACTTACATAATGGTGAATTAAACAGAGGCTCGTATGAAATTTCCTGGAATGCCGATGGATTTTCAAGCGGCGTTTATTATTATACACTTTCATACGACAATAGTATTCAAACCCGGAAAATGCTGCTGGTAAAATGATCATAACTCAGCTTTACCACGACCTGGTTAACTTTATCTTCCCGCCAACCTGCATAGTGTCAAATGACAGGTTACCTGAGTTTAATACAAACAGGTATATCAAGGATGATATACTTAATTCTTTACATGTACTCTCCCCTCTTGATAGAGGCCAGCTATCCGGTAAGGTGATTGCTGATGATGCATTTGCGTACTTCACTCTTTACCCCGACAGCCACATGGAGAAAATAATCCATCATATTAAATATTCCGGAATGCGTCGTCTGGGGACTCTGATGGGCGGGATACTGGCATCGAAGATAACTCTCGACGAAAAATACGATTACATTATCCCGGTTCCGCTCCATAAAGTCCGAATCCGTGAACGCCATTATAACCAGTCGGATTATATTTCAGCCGGGATTGGTGAAGTTATTGGAATTGAAGTGCTCACAAAAGCGGTCTATAGAATCCGCTACACGAAATCACAAACCCGCCTTAACCGTCAACAGCGAATAGAGAACGTCAAAGGAGCTTTTGAAATTAATACAGATTATTTTGAAAAGATAAAAGATAAGAATTTGATAGTCTTTGATGATATTGTTACCACCGGTTCGACTATAAATGAGGTTATACGGATTTTAAAAGAAAACGGCGCGGGAAAAATTCTTGCCGTATGTCTAGCTATGGCTAGAGACTAGGTTTTTTATAAAATATTTATACCATCCGAAAATCAAACTGAAAAGAGCTAAGAGCATGGTTGAAATATAAAATATTAAAAAATAAAAACCGACCAAATAGATTAAAAATCCTATAAGAAGAAAAGCTAAATAACAAGCAATACTTATTGATTGAGATTCTTCATTAACCTTATTTAAAATGGCAATAGAGGAACCCCATGTCGCGACCAATATTGAAATAAATAAATAATGGATATCCCATGGCTTATTAGGAATCGGTATAAAAAATGAAGCACCTAGTAAATGACATGCAAGTAGAATCCACCAAATAATCTTAATTTTAATCCTGTGCTCAAATATTTTTCTCATTGTAATAGAGCTAAGAAATAAATTGTTTCATTTCCCTTGCTAAAGTCTCCACATCATCCTCGTTATTATAAAGATGAGCGGATATCCTTATGAATCCCTCTCTTACAGCAATGAATATATTCTTTGCTTCCATAGCTTTCCGTACGTCCTGGTTTTTGGAAGGGTCTTTATGTGAAAGCAGTAGTATATTCGACCTGTGCTTTTCTTCCATATTCGACACCACCTCAAAATCACTACCCCTGAGTTCTTCTATTAGGACATCCTGCAGGTAAAGTATATGACGGAAAATGTTCTCAACACCGAGCTTCAGAAACAAATCGATAGAAGACTCCATTCCTATCATACCTAGAGTGTTTGGTGTTGAGTTCATGTACGCGCTACCGTCCTCGTTGAACTTAAGCCTGTAGTCCAGGAAATTATCGAAATCAAAATCCACACCCAGAGTACTTGCATAGGTTGGCTTTATATGCTTACGCATTTCTCGCTTGATGTAAGCAAATCCTATCCCTGCCGGTGCCATCATCCATTTTTGCGAACCCGTAGCGTAGTAATCCACCTCCGGGTCTTTTACATCGAACGGCACTACTCCCGTTCCCTGTATAGCATCCACGACGAGATAGCATCCGTACCTGTCGCATATCTCCTTTATAGCTTTCATGTCATTCCTGTAGCTCATGAATTCCACCTGGCTAATAGTCAGTACTTTAACGTTGTTGTCCCGGATGACCTGCTCGATATCATCAATTTCTATCACTCCGGCGGGCTTGGACTTTATCATCACGTTCTTTATGCCTCGAAGCTTCTCCTGGTTCAGCCATGGGTAAACAACTGCCGGGAATTCACAGTCAGCATATGCGACGGTATCCCCTTCATTTAAGTCTATCCCGTTAGCGAATATATTCAGCCCGTGAGTGGTATTTCACGTGATTATGATATCTTTCGGGTCGGCATTTATAAGCTGAGCGCACTTTCAGCAAAGTCTTGTCCCGGTTTTAAAATTAAATACAGTCAGGTTATCGTTGGTGTGAGAGAATGTATCGATATACTCCTTTAATCTCCTTGCTGTCTCCAGCGAATACGGAGCATAGTGAGCAGCATCGAGATATACACATTCATTTGTTACGGGATATAATTGCCGGGCATCTTTTACTTCGGTGAGATTGTCAAATACTTCTTTGACATCAAATTCAGCAGTGGGTAAGATCATTTGGATTTTTTCTTGCTGTTCTTTTTATTCTTAGTAGATTGCTTTTCCTCTTTGAGATTGGTCTCGTAAAGTTGTTTATACTTTTCATAAAAGTAACTCACACTTTCTACATAATTATACGGTTCGATCCAGTTATTCAAAGCACCATATAGCGGTCTTTTTGCTTCAGGCCACACTAGCGCGTGCACAGAATCCTGGTTCGATGCCAGGTATGGGTACATTTGCTTAACGTCGTCCCATTTATTGTAGTCCATATCAAAGTATGCCGTAATTGTCATAGCATCGATTACCCTGCCAAATCCCCCGTTATATGCAGCGAGTGCAAACTTATACTTATCCTCTCCAACAAAATCAAAACTTGCTACCAGTGTAGCATAATAATAAATACCGGCTATTATATTATTATCCGGTACCTTTGTATCGCCTATATTGAGCTCCCTTTGCATACTCGCTCCTGTCGCCGGCATTAACTGCATAAATCCATACGCACCGGCATGGGAAACCGCTTCAGGATTGAAATATGATTCTTGCCGAATTAATGCAAGTATCAATCTCCAGTCAAGTTTATAAAAATTACATTCTTTTACTATTAAAACACCATACTGGTCTACCATTGCATCGACATTACCAAGCGGCCTGTTCTTACCGCCAGCGATCAGTCCCGTGACATTACCGAGGTCATCTGAAGTTAAAAACTCCCTTCCCTTTGAATTTAGATTAAATGTGAATGATTCGAAAATGTCCGACCAACCCTCTAGTGACTTTTCCACCTTGTACACATTCTCGACAGATCTGTTATTCAGCATATTACCCAGCGGGTCTTTCTTCAGAGCCTGTGGATTAGGCGTAGTAATCACCATCTCATCGTGTGATTGATTATTCCTCAGCTCCGGTGTTATCTGGTCTCTGCTATCATTATCCGATTTCCCGGTTATTGACAGCAAAACACTCACCAATATTAAAAGGACCGGAATATATATCTGCAGCCTGTCTCTTCCAAAAACCACCGACTTTTTAAGTATTTTTTCTGTTATATTATTGATATCTGTACCCTATTATACTAATATGCCTATACAAAGTTACTGTATATGTTATAATTATTCCACAGTAAACAATTTTGACGATTCCTTGACGTCTAATATATAAACACAAATAAACCCCTATAGGTTCAGGATTTAAGTATTAAACTTTATTGAATTTAACTTGTCAAACATTCAGAGCGGAAATATATCTTGGGTGAGAAAATAATAAATATACAGACGGAAGATCACGTGCTCATCGACGAGGTCAAAAATGGAAGCCGTTCTGCATTTAATATCCTGGTGCAAAAGTATCAAAAAAGGGTATATTGGGTCATCCGCAAAATGGTTCTCGACCACGATGATGCCAATGACATCACCCAGGAAGTGTTCATTAAGATATATCAGTCGATAAGAGATTTCAGGGGCGATTCTCAATTCTTCACTTATCTATACAGGATTGCTGTAAATTTATCCATTAACCACATCAATAAGATTAAAAGAATGAATAACGGAAGAGTGGATATAGATACTGAGGCGTTCCGTATAGCGGATGAGGACAGCCGTCCCGGTGAAGGCTATGATAATAAGTTGAATGAAAAAATATTGGAAGAAGCAATATTCCGGCTGCCCGATAAACAACGGGCGGTATTCAACCTGAGGTACTATGACCAGCTTAGCTATGATGAGATTTCACAGATAATGGAAACATCAATCGGCGGATTGAAAGCTAACTACTTTCACGCAGTAAAAAAAATACAGGAGTATTTTAAAAGTAAAAAGATTTTTGACAGAATAAACGAAAATACATAACAATAACTATATGGAAAAGAATACCGAGAAATTATTGTACAACCTGCCCGATTATATCTCGGGCAATCTCGACGACGATGGATTAAAGAATGAGATATCAGCCGAAATAAATTCAAACCCTGAGTTCAGAGCTGAATACGAAAGTATGAAAAATACCTTCGCGTTCCTGGGTGGCAATTCCCTCGCTGAACCGCCGGAGTTTTATTTTAACAACTTGGTGCCAAACATCAACAAGCGCATCGACGCTATCGAAGCATCGAATGATGATGTATTCTCCGAAAAGTTCGGATGGCTGGTTAACGTACTCAAATTTGCCATCCCTGCATTAATTCTTGTGTTGGGATATCTCCTTTATTCGGAGATCACAAGCAGGGGGCGGGAAATTATGACCGAAGATGAACCGGAAGAAAAGCAGGAGCAAATTGAAACGCAGGCACAAA
>CALGOI010000244.1 GCA_937959065.1 uncultured Ignavibacteriota bacterium
AAAATAGTATATTGCCTGAATTAAAATCCGTCTATCAAATTCTTAGTAAATTGAAATTAAACCCATATTTTAATAATTTACAAAACCTTTACATAGGAAATCTTCACAATAACATTTAATGTCAAATCTCAAAGTTTTTTCCGGACGTGAATCGGAATATCTCGCAAAAGAAATTGTAAAACAACTCGATGTTACATTAGGGAAAGCTGAATTTAAAACCTTTTCCGACGGTGAAATCTGGATGAAGTATAACGAAAATATCCGCGGACAGGATGTCTTTGTCGTTCAATCCACAAACCCGCCTTTCGAGAACCTGATGGAACTGCTCGTTATGATAGACGCTGCTCGCAGGGCTTCAGCAAACAGGATAAACGCCGTTATTCCGTATTTCGGTTACGCCCGGCAGGACAGAAAGGATGAGCCAAGGGTAGCAATTTCAGCGAAGCTGGTTGCTAACCTTTTAGTTACAGCCGGCGCGGACAGAATAATCACAATGGACCTGCATGCGCCGCAAATACAGGGATTTTTCGATATCCCTGTGGATCACCTTTATTGTTCGAGGGTCTTCTTTAAACACATCAAGAAGAATAATATTCAGAATCTTGTTGTTGCTTCACCTGATGTCGGCGGTATCAAAATGGCAAGAGCCTATGCGAAGAAACTTGAGACTGAGCTGGTGCTTATCGATAAAAGACGTCCGAAGCCAAACGTAGCCGAAGTAATGAATATCATCGGCGACGTAGAAGGTAAGAATGTTCTTATCGTGGATGACCTTATCGATACGGGCGGTACTTTTGTTAATGCAGTCGAAGCGTTGAAAAAGCAGGGCGCGATAGATATATACGGGATTTGCACACACGCGATATTATCCGGTAATGCGATCGAAAAGATAACTAATTCGAGTATTAAGAAACTGATGATTTCCAATACATTGCCATTACGCACAAATTCACCGAAAATTGAGGTGATTTCCGTTGGTAAGATCTTTGCCCAGGCAATAAAACGAACCAACAAAAACGAGTCAATTAGTTCATTATTTGACACATATAAGGGATAATTACTGAATTGAAACGGTAAAAATATATAGTTATTTTACATTTTACTGAAAAAATCTTAAACCGGAGATAAATACACATGGCAGATGTAATAATGCCGAAGATGGGAGAATCCATTACCGAAGGTACTATACTTACCTGGCACAAAAAGCCCGGCGATACAATTGAAGTAGATGAAACTATTGTTGAAGTTTCCACTGATAAAGTAGATACGGAAATTCCTTCACCTGAAAGCGGTACTATAACCGAATTACTTTTTAAAGAAGGTGATGTTGTAGAAGTTGGCAAAGTCATAGCTAAAATAGATACCGGAAACGGTGAAGCTCCCGCAAAAGAAGAGAAACAGGAAGAGAAAAAAGAAGAGAAGAAAGAAGAACCGAAGCAAGAAGCTAAAGAAGAAGCAAAAGAGGAGCCTAAACAGGAAGAAAAAGAAGAACCGAAAAAAGAAGAGGCTGAGCCCGTCGAAATGAAAGCTTCATCAGGAAGCCGTTTCTACTCGCCGCTTGTTATGAATATAGCTAAAGAAGAAGGAATCGGTTTCTCTGAACTCGAGTCTATCAAAGGAACCGGTAAAGAAGGTCGTGTTTCAAAGAAAGATATTCTTGATTATGTAGAAAGAAAGAAAAAAGGCGAAGTCAAAGTGCCTGCCGCGAAACAGGAAGCTCCGAAAGAAGAGAAGAAGGTCAGCGCTGCTCCGGAGAAAAAGAAAGTCGATCTTCCGAAATTCGAAGTGGATTACAACGAAGAAGGTCTCTCTGTAATGGAGTTTGATAATATCAGGCAGAAAATGGCTGAGCACATGGTCGCTTCAGTGGATATTTCACCACACGTAAACGCCATTGCTGAAGTAGACATGAGCCGTGTAGATAAGATCCGAAAAGAAATGAATAGGGATTTCGAAGCGAAGGAAGGATTCAAAATGACGTATATGCCTTTCATTGCAGAAGCAGTGATCAAAGCACTGAAGGACTTCCCGCTGGTGAACTCGATTATCGATGATTCTTCCACACCATACAAAGCCATAATGAGAAACAAGATTAATCTTGGGATGGCGGTGGCAATGGAAAACGGAGGGTTGATCGTTCCTGTGATCCATGACGCTGACGGCAAGAATCTTGTGGGATTATCAAGAAGTATAAATGACCTTGGAAAGAGAGCAAGAGTGAAAAAGCTAACTCTCGATGAGATTCAGGGTGGTACGTTTACTATTTCAAATTTCGGTGTTTTTGGTAATATTATCGGAACAATGATAATCAACCAGCCGCAGGTTGCCATACTCGGGGTTGGTGCGATTAAAAAACGTCCTGCCGTTCTCGAAACAGAAGAAGGTGATTTTGTTGTAATTAAGCCGATGATGTATCTTACATTGTCATTCGATCACAGATTAATTGACGGAGCGATAGGCGGCCAGTTCGTAATGAGAGTTGCTCATTACCTGGAGAATTACACACTTGAATAAGAAAACATTTAGCGATTGCTAAATCAAAGGGGAAAAATAAGGGGATAATCCCGCTGTTTGCGGAATTGTCCCCTATTTTATTTGTAAACTTTTATTGAACTGAATCTATTTACATTAGTATAAATAGAAAAATTAATTTGGAGATACATGAGGAGATATTTTCAAAGAGTTGTTTTTCTATCCGTTATACTGCTTTTTGCTGTTGCAATCGCAAATGCGGATGAATCACCTGACTCTAAATACTGGATAATTTTTAAAGATAAAGGACAATACAAACCGGACGAGAAGATCACACCCGGTTCCGATGCTTATAATACGGGAAAGTCTTTACTTTCCGAGAAAGCAATTAAGAGACGCTTAAAAGTTCTAAACGAAGATAATCTTATCGACTATATGGATCTTCCTGTCGATCAGAAATATGTTAACAATATCAAATCGATCGGAATTGAGATCATCGCACAGTCAAGATGGCTGAACGGTGTAAGTGCATACCTTACACCATCTCAGGTCGATAAGATAAAGAAACTCGATTACGTTGACCACCTCAGGATTGTGAATAAGATGGTTAAGCAGGATATGCCGTTATCCGGAGATGATTCTTATTACCAAAGTCTTAATTATTTTGAAAAAGCTCAGTTAAGAGATTCAACAGGGTATAAACTTGATTACGGGAAGTCATTAAGGCAGAACGAAGCAATTAATGTTCCCAAACTGCACAATATGGGTGTAACGGGCAGAGGCGTACTTGTGGCGAGTTTCGATGACGTGTTTGAGTGGAAAACTCATGAAGCATTAAAAAATCTAATGATTCTTGATGAATATGATTTTATAAATAAGGACAAGAACACTGCAAGAGAGAAAGTACAGAAATACGAAGATATTCGTGACCAGGGTGGCCACGGTACAGCAACATTATCTTCCATGGCAGGATATTTCCCGGGTAAACTCATTGGACCTGCTTTTGAATCACAGTTCATTCTCGCTAAGACTGAATATGTTAAAACTGAGGTACCGATGGAAGAAGATTTCTGGCTGGAAGCAGCTGAATGGGCTGAAGCATATGGTGTAGATATAATAACTAGTTCACTCATCTATAAGGCATACGATGAACCATACGGAAACAATTCATACGCTTACGAAAACTATGACGGTAACACTGCTATAACTACAATTGCAGGTGACAGAGCTGCATACCTGGGGATAGTAGTGGTGAACTCACTTGGTAATTATTATCAGACCGCAATACCTTCTCTGGGCTCAGCTGCCGACGGTGATTCTATTATTGCTGTAGGCGCAGTCACGATCGATGGAAAGGTAGCAAGCTTCACATCTAACGGACCTACATCTGACGGAAGAATAAAGCCGGATGTTGTCGCGCCGGGAGTAAGAGTATATGTTGCTTCTATGAGTGATAGCAGAGAAGACATCTATAAATACGCAGACGGAACATCGTTCTCAGCACCATTGACAGCAGGCGTTGCTGCTTTAATATTGTCGGTTCATCCCGAGCTTACACCAATGCAAGTTCTCGAAGCACTCCGTAATACAGCAGATAATTCCAACAACCCAAACAACATTGTTGGGTGGGGGATGATCAATGCTTATAATGCAGCACTTTACCACGGTATGATATGGAGCAACGAACCGGAATATTCACACAGCAATAGAACAATGTCCACTTACCTGGCTTCAAAAGATGTAATTGATATGGGAAGTGTAAAGTTTTTTTACAAACAGGATGGAGATAACGATTTCACTGAGGTTTCTCTTAAATTGATTGAACCTTTAAATGACGGAAACAACTCCGGGAAATACAGCGCCGCGGTGGATAATATCCCAATGAGTGATAAATTCGACTATTACTTTTATGCAAAGACCATATCCGGTGATGAGTCATATTACCCATTCTGGGCAAAAGAAACATATACCGCCGGCAGATAATCTTAAAACAGGAACAAATTTTTAAAGCTTATACCTTAAATGGTATAAGCTTTTTTATTATCTTTATTTCATA
>CALGOI010000245.1 GCA_937959065.1 uncultured Ignavibacteriota bacterium
TCAGTGTCGGGTGAGCGGAGCTGGTCCGGGTTCTGTTTCTGGAGGGCTTCATTTTGAGGCCCCATTATGGTTCCTCCCAGATCACCTCTAATAGGCTCGTTTGAATTATTTTTCTCCATTAAAGATAGATGTTTAATTTACCGGGTTGCTGCTACGTGCCCCGAAAGGAGATATAATATAAATAAAATAAATCTAAAATTATATGAGTGGGATGGTTATTACTCTTTTAGCCATTTCCAGGCATCGTCAATTTTGTCCACATCAAAGTAACTCTCTTCGATGCCGAACAATTTAGCAAACGTCTTGTCGATATCTATGTACCATTCTTGCCATTTGCTGTCACTGACAAAAGCGAAACGATTCAATTTTCCAATTACAGGCATAAGATATTCCATATCGACAGCGAGGGCTTCAGATCCGAATGCTTTAAAATTCGACAGCTCAATAAGAATATTAATTTTATCATGGTCGCCGGCAATTTCTTTAAAATTATTAACAATTTCATCTCTCTCAGCTTTAGAAATTTCACCGCTTAACTGTACACCAATATTATGGCCTTCGCTTTTATCGAGTATTCTGTACATTATTCTCCCTGTTTATAGTTTATATTATAATATAGCCATAATAAGCGGGAATGTAAAAAATACCAGTTATTCATGGTTTAATTCTTTATAGTTATTAATTATATTATTTTTTCAGGATGTAGCCTCCCGAGGTCTCGGAAGTAACGCATTCTTGCTGCGGGTTTTGAGACGAAGGGGTCGTCCTGATTGTAAATCGGGAATCATCCCGTTCTTTTAATTTAATATTTATAAGTTTATTTCTTTTTCGGGATGTAGCGCAGTCCGGTAGCGCACTTCGTTCGGGACGAAGGGGTCGCTGGTTCGAATCCAGTCATCCCGACCACTTAAGTTTAAAGTCTAAAGTTAAAAGTTTAAAGTTATAAGGGGTCGTTCCGATTAAAATCGGAATCCTCCCGACCCATTCAGCTGAAAGTTCATAAAGTTTGTAAAGTTTATAAAGTTCGAAAGGTCGTCTCAATTTATACCTGCCTTAATACCCAAATATAATATGCAGAGGGAATTCGCTAAAAATGCCGTGAAAGTATTAAAGGATGATGACAATGTAATAGGGCTTACCGCTGGCGGTTCGTGGCTAACGGACGAGCTCGATGAATACTCCGATCTGGATCTTATACTGGTAACCAGAGAAAAGACTGCGGGGAATAAAGAGCTGATGATGGAGTATGCCGGGAAGCTCGGTAATCTGCTTAATGCTTTCACCGGGGAGCACGTAGGTGATTCACGGGTATTGATATGCCTGTATGATGAGCCGCTGCTTCACGTGGACATAAAGTTCCTGACGGAGGAGGAGTTTCATAAGCGTGTTGAGGATCCATTCATACTTCTGGATAGAGAGAACAGACTGAAGGAAATCATTGATAAAACGGAAGCTAAGTTTCCGACGCCGGGATTTCAATGGATGGAAGACAGGTTCTGGACATGGGTTCATTACACACTGTTAAAAATTGGCAGGGGTGAATATTTCGAATCCTATGACGGATTCAGTTTTTTTCGTGAAGTGATATTCGGCCCGCTGATACACATGAAGAACGGAAATCAGCCGCGCGGAGTAAGAAGAATGGAGACGCATATCGATAAAGAAGACCTTGAAAGAATTAAGAGAACTATTTCTCTGTATGACCGTGAGTCACAGATAAAAGCGCTCGAAGAAACCGTAGCATTATACAGAGAACTGAGAGATGAGTTGTTCACCGATGACATTAAACTGAATACAAAGACCGAGGAGAAGGTAATGGAGTACTTCAACAAAATAAAGGAGCTATAATGGGTCACGACGCAAAGATAAAGATAATGGAAGGCGGATGTTACTCAGTATCAGGTGTATCAAAAGTTGTGGAAAAGATACGCGTAATGAATGAACACGGGTCGGCGGTTAAGTGGAAAGACGGAAAGGAATATGAGACAAAGGAGAAGTTCTCACTTTGCCGCTGCGGACACTCCAAAAACAAACCCTTTTGCGACGCGACACATAAACAGATAGGATTCCGGGGAACGCTTACGGCAGACAGGAGCCTGCGGGAAACGCGTGAGGAAGTTTATGATGGGGATGGTATTACAATGACGGATGATGAATCATTGTGTGCGGGGTATGCTTTTTGTGACAGGTTCGGCGGTGTTTGGAACATGATGAAGATCTCGGAAAATCCGCGAATAAAGGACAGAATAAAGAAACAGGTATCACTCTGCCCTACGGGACGGCTGCAATATATCCTCGACGGCATGACAGAACCGGAAGAAAAGCATTATGAACCGACGATAGGGCTTGTAAAGGACGGACCGATACTTGCGCTGGGAAACATCCCTGTGGAAGCCCCGGACGGGTTTGTGTACGAGGTAAGGAACAGGCAGGCATTATGCAGATGTGGAAGTTCAGGGAATATGCCGTTTTGTGACGGGACACACTGGAATAATGGGTTTAAGTCGGACGAATAGTTTTCATTCCCAAGCAGGGGCTTGGGAATGAAATAATAGACACCCCTGCTATTGCATCGACAGACAGGCCTTTCAAGAGGGGATTTAATACTTTCTAAGCACATTTCATATAATTTTCATTCCTTTTATCTTGTATTAATTCCAGATAGATAACATTTCCGAAAAATTTTCCGGTATGAAAAGACAGGGTATTATCGCAGTTTTATTATTTGTTTTTACTTCTTTTACTTATGGGCAGGAAAGTGTCCGTGACGTTGTTATATTTCACTGGAATGATTTCCATGCGCGGAATCTCCCTCATAAAGTCTCAAAGAAGATCGACGGTGTTGAGACCGAATATTATGTGGGGGGTACAGCGGGGCTGCTCGGGTATCTCAAAAAGTTAAGGGACGAAAAATCGCTGGTGGTAAACGGCGGTGATGATTACCAGGGAACGCCGATATCGTCGATCACAAAGGGAAGGTCTCAGATACATCTGCTTAACCTATACAACCTCGACGCATTCGTACTGGGTAATCACGAATTCGATTACGGGCAGTACGTGCTGGATTCGGCTCTAGAGGGAGCGAACTTCGATGTACTTTCCGCGAATGTATTTTATGAGCCGAAGAATTACACAATGGGAAAGCCATACGTGACGAAGGAAGTGAACGGGGTTAAGATAGGAATAATCGGGTTAACGGCATTCGAGCTGCCGGAGCTTGTACTTCCGGAAAACCTGGCGGAGACGAGAATGTTGAATGAAGATTCCGTAGTAGCGGATGCAATAAGCAAATTAAAGTCTGACGGCGCGGACATGATAATGCTGCTGACACATATAGGGCTGGATAAAGATAAAGAAATGGCGATGAAGTTCTACCCGGACCTGGATGTGATAGTAGGCGGTCACACACATACTGCATTGCAAAATCCGGTTATACAGGACGGAGTGATAATAGTTCAGGCAGGAGCGCACGGTAGATACCTTGGCAAACTCGACCTGCAAATAGATACAGATAAGGACACAGTTACTTATCATTTCGGCGAGCTGATAGAGACGGTGCTGGACTCAGCAATAAATGATAAAGCCGCGCAGATGGAAGTGGACAGGATGATGGCTGACATACAGGATGAACTGAGCGAAGTGATAGGGGTGCTGAAGACTCCGTGGTGGAAGCAGGCAACACGGGAAAGCAACCTCGGTCAGTGGGAGGCAGACGTATTCAGGGAGAAGACGGGAGCTGATGTAGGACTAATGAATTCAGGCGGACTGCGCGCTAATCTTTTCGCGGGAGATATTACGGTGAACGATATATGGACAATTAACCCGTTCGGGAATACTATCGTAACGATGGAAGTCAGCGGTAAGGTATTGAAAGAAATGCTAACGAACGGTCTCGGGAAAAACATCAGGGAGATAAAAGAATCAAACTATACCGACCTTATAACAACTTCGGGGCTGGAGATAAAGTATGATTCACGGAAGTTATTCAACGGTGAGAATAAATTTATAGAAGAAATAAAGGTAGGCGGTGAGCTGCTGGACGAAAACAAAACGTATGTGATAGCAACGAATAATTATGTGGGGCAGCAATTCGAGAAGTTCTTCGGTACAGTATCCGAACAGCCTGAGCTGAAAGACACGAATTTGATAGACAGGGATATACTTATAGAAGCAGTGCGAAAGCAGGGAACGATAGAAGGAGTAAGGGAAGACAGAGTAATCGACATAAGCAAACAATAAACCAAAGGAGTAATAATGAGTGAAGTGAGGTTAGTGCAGTGTGTAAAGCTGAATAAAGAACTTCCGGGACTGGATAATCCACCGATCGAGGGCGAGGTAGGACAGAAAGTGTACGATAATGTATCTAAGGAGGCATTTAAGATGTTTCTTGAGCATTTTAAGATGATAATCAACGAATACAGGCTCGATTTGACGTCACCGGCGACGGACAAGGTATTCGAAGACCAGATGCAGGAATACTTCTTCGGGGAGGGCGCTCAGCTGCCGGATGAGTATGTTCCACCGGAAAACCAGTAATAAATGTTATTAAACTTTTATCGTGATTTTTCGTAAATTAGTTAATTGGTTGCCGTTAAATAAAGATGACATTATTGGAGTTTTTTACCGCTGACAAATACATTAATCTCCCCCGGACAGAAGCGTACGACAGGTTTCTGGATGACAAAAACCTAAAGTCATTCAGGACATACCTGGTACTGGCTATTATTTTCTTTTCTCTTACCCTCCTTGTAAATATATTCGATAATTTTTCAGGTGAAGTACTTGCGGCAATTGCGATCAATTTAGTTTTCCTTATAATTGTACGAGCTAACTACCGCAAGCTATTAAATTCCAACAACATACGAAAGTTTTTGTATTATTACCTTGTAGCGCAAATAGTATTCGCGTGCCTGATTAATTTTACTCACATTATAGCAGGTCCCGGTGATGAAGAGATAACACAACAGGTTAATGTAGATAGTGCCGCAGTTACAGACTCTGTTGCGGTAGACTCTACGGTAGTCGACTCCAGCCGGATTCCAACCCAGGAAGTTAAAAAGGATACCGTATGGGAAAATCAATCCGGAAATATGAGGGTCACGGTGGACTTCAGTAATAATTACGATACGTTTGCAGAGTGGCTGATGATACTCTCGATTATGCTGGTTATATTCACCTTCCCTAAACCGGCAATGTATAAGATATGGGCATTTGGGTTTGTACTGCCGATAGCGTGCGAGTTGATTGTATATGGTACCCTGGAAATAGATAACTATATCGGGTACGGAAATTTTTATATAATTTTCTTTATAGTGGCATACTTCACCGAGAGAAAGACACGCAGAAAATTTAACGAGCAATACGACTTTTATTTAAAAAAGAATTTCGAAAGTATAAGAATGAAGAAGGAGCTGGACTCTGCTAAGGAGATCCAGCTATCCATGCTCCCGGAGAGCAACTCCAACATAAACGGAATAGATATCTCGGGAACGTCAGTGCCTGCGTCCGAGGTTGGCGGAGATTACTTCGATTACTTCAAGATATCAGATACAAAGCTGGGTGTATTTATTTGCGATGTGTCGGGGCACGGTGTAGCGAGCGGGTTGATGCTGTCGGGGCTGCGAAGCTGTATACATCTCATACTGGAGGATGAAAGCGATCCGAAGATAGTTATGGAGAAGCTTAACCGGATGGTGAGGAAGACCCAGCAGAGAAAGATGTTCGTGACTGCGGTATTCGCGATGATAGATACGGAGAAGAACGAATGCAAGCTCTTTAATGCCGGTCATCTGCCCCCATATAAGATATCGGCAGCGAGCAGTGACATATTTAAGATCAAAAAGCACGGAATAACACTGGGTGCGGTGGATAAAATTTCAGTACCCAATCACGACGCGGAAGTCGTTTTTGATTTCAATCCCGGTGATAAAATCGTATTTTACACTGACGGACTTAATGAAGCGATGGATGCTGCTAAAGCGGAATATGGATTTGACCGGATAGAGAAGGTGCTATTCAAGAATACGGATAAGAGCCCGTCTGAATTAATCGAATTGCTTGAAAGCGACGTAAGGAGTTTCATCGGGGTGAACGAGCAGATAGATGATCTTACAATTTTAATAGTAGGCAGAAAATGAAAAAACCAGTAGTAGGAATAATAATGGGATCGGATTCGGACCTCCCGGTAATGCAGCAGGCAGCTGACGTACTGGATGAATTCGGTATTCCCTACGAAATGAAGATAACATCAGCGCACCGTACACCCGACGTAATGGCAAGCTATTCGAAGAACGCGTACAAAAGAGGTATCAAGGTGATCATAGCCGGTGCGGGCGGTGCAGCACATCTGCCGGGAATGAGCGCGTCGTATTCCCCTATTCCTGTAATAGGTGTCCCCATCGAGACGAAAGCGTTGAAGGGATTGGATTCATTATTGTCGATTGTACAGATGCCATACGGAGTGCCTGTAGCGACAGTATCTATAAATAACGCGAAGAACGCAGCACTGTTAGCCGCAAAGATGTTAGGCGCATCGGATAAGAAGATACTGGATAAGGTGATCAAGTTTCAGAATAAGATAAAAAAGGAGTCGATGGATAAGAATAAGAAGTTGTCCGGTAAGAAATAGTTACTGTATCAGGAGCAGGTACTGTTCCACCTCGAGCAGTAATTCCCTTTCCTTATTTTTAAAACTATTATCCTTAGAATAGGTTACCTCGCTATCACCGGGTTTTTCCCAGCCAATCATAGAATCATCTTTAAAATAATAGCTGTTTTTCTCAGTGTTGTTTTGGTTTGGCATATCGAGGAAGAATTTCCTATCAGCGAGATAAATCAACCTCCAATTCCTGAAGTAGCAATCACGGGTTTCCTGGCCACCCTGCATTGGTTTCTCAATATGAATTTTCTGCAATACTCCATTTTCATAGTATGCAGTAAGGTCAGCACCGTCATCCATTGTAACCTGCACCGGGTTAACGGAATTAACTTTTTTGTCGATAGCTTTAACCTGTTGATTGATTGTGGTATATTTTCTTGAAAGGTCATTTGATGAAGAGCATCCCGTGAAAAAATAAATTAAAGAAATCAGGATCAGGCATAAAAAAATTTTTACCCTGCCCGTCCATCCCGAAAACCGGGAGGACGGAGCAAAAGTAAAAATCCCATTCTTAGAAAAACTCAAATGTTAAACTTTATTTTTTTCTTCTAAATCCATACAAGAAGATCATACCTGCCACAACGACAATAGGAAGCTCAAGTCCGAACAGACCGCAGGAACCGCCTTCTTTTTTAACGGTAGCAGTCATCTCAACATCTTCTTTAAGGTCAGCAAGGGTTTTTTCCCAAACAACTGTTTTTCCGTCTTTTCTGCCATTAGTAGAAATGACTTCGCCCGGGAATTCAAATTCATAAGTAAGTTTCGTATCACTTGCCCCCATATTCTTTGCATTAGAAGTGTCCTGCTGAAGGGTATAAACAAAGTCCATACCATCGTCACCCTCTTTCCATGAGGTTGTGACTTTTTCAAAACCTTTAGCGCTTGGAAGAGCGTTGATATCCTTGAAGGAGATCTCCATCTTCACATGCTTTGTAGAATCTTCAAGGTCATCTGAAATGTTAACACTTTTTACTTCGGTATTAGAGGAAGTGTAATTAGTTCTGGCTTTATCTTCTGAGAAAGCAAAACCACCGATTTCATCGCTTGAAGAAACATTTGACATTTTGGTCCAGTACTCAAGATTAATTGTACCTGAGCCGTCAGCATTTAGCTTTGTTTTCTGATCCACATTTACACAACCTGACAGGTAAATGCCCAGAAACAAAACAAATGTACCCAATAAAATCTTTGTGTAGCTGTTCTTTGCCATTTCAAAGTTTATTTAATTTTAAAAAAATCTTTTTAGGATTTACTGCGATTTCCAATCGAAGCCGTGAATTGTGAGGTCTCTCTCATTGAAATCTGAGATAAAACTATCGGAATTGACTTTAGATTTCAAATAAAAAATAGGTAAATTGTTGCATATTATCAACATTTACAATATAACTTGTTTGAATAACATATTAAATAACATATTCAGCACATATGATTTTTTCCTGTTCGAGGTTTTTGCAATACCTGAAGAGGTACGAAAGGAATATCTGAACAAACTATTAACGCGAAAGAATTCCGGGAAACAGAAGAATGTTCGTTTAATTAAATTCATATACAGTATCCTTGATGGAAACGACTTAAAGGACTGGGATGAGTCAATCATATGCAGAAAGATGGATATATCCCCCAGGATGCTGGATTGTCATAAATCAAGATTATTAAAGTCATTAAGACAATTCTACTTCGGACATAATGAGGACGACATCCGGGATAAAAGTCTAAAAGAAAAGCTAGGGTATATAAACGGAATGTTTTGCAGAGGGCTGGTCAAGGAATCAAAACAAGAATACCTAAAACTGGAGAAGGAAATAAAAGGTGGAGAAAACAATCAAACTAAGAAAACTGCTGATTATTTTTTAATGTTATCGGAAGTATATTTACACATTTCCCATTATTATTTTTACCAGAGAGATCAACGTAAATTTAATACATATTACAGTAAAGCTCAAAAGAATCTTAAAGAAGCCGAAAGAATCGATTTAGTAAAGAAAATCAGCACCAATCAACTGGAAACCATAAGAATTTCAATATTAAAAATTGAGTATTACAAAGCTATCTTTAAAACTATATCCGGAAGAAATTACGATATTATTATAACAGTGATGACTGAAATGATCCGGAAAGCCCAAAAGGCCGGCTTAAAAAAAGAGCTTGTCCATGCTCACAAACAACTTGGCATAGCGTACCAGAGACTAAAGGAATTCGATAAGTCAGACGAAAGTTTGGAAAAAGCATATAAGCTAGCCAAGTCTGCAGGTGACGATGAAACAGCAATAGTGGTTGAGCTGCTTAAAACGCTGAACAAATTTTTCAGGGATAACCGTAAGGGCTCCCAGCTTTACACAAAATCTGAGAAGTACTATCATATCTTGAAGAATGATTACACAGATCACAATAATCTGCTGATGGTTCAGAGTATCTATCTGCGTATGCTTATTTATTTCAACAAAGAAAGCAGCGATGATGTAAGTGATGATTTCATCCGAAACCTCATATTGTTTTCACAAAAAGCAGACGCGATCTCTAAATGGTATCTCGAATTATCCGACAGGCTTGCGTCGTCAATATATAAATGGGAAGCAATAATGCTGAGCACAAATGAATTCTCATTTGATATCAGCGTGAACAAGAGGCTTATGTCCGTATTTGAAGATATGAATTATAATACTTTGATCCATTTCAATAAATTCTACACCCCGGAGACACTTGCTGTGCTGTACCTGAACCAGATCGACCTTGAATTCTGGAAGGGTAAAAAATGTAATTATGATAATGCCATATACTTTATAAAAAAACTTGAAAGGTTAATAAAGGGCAGGCATGTCGGAACAAATCCCACCTGGATGGTCTCATCTAAAATAGGGGTTAACATATTCGAGGACATAAAAATAAAGAGCAATAAAGATGTTTTTGATAAGCACTATGTAACGATCAAACAATTCATAGAATCAATAACGAGCGAGAATCATCCCTTTAACATTCTTGATGACTTCGCGAAACTAATTTTCATATCGAAAATACTGAAAATCGAGCGAATGACTTCGGAAACGAAGAATCTCGGCATTTGGATAAGAAAAAACCATCCTGAGCTTGTAAAAGCCCTTCTAAGCGTAGCCGAAATCAAACAGCCCGGATTCCACGTGGCATAAAAAAATCCTCTTCCTTTCCGGATTAACGGAACGAAAGAGGATGGAGGTTATGGCTGACTGATTAAATCTAAAATTAGACATCTACAAATGCAATTCTGCACTCACGCAATTTATCTTACTGGAAAACTGCGTTAAATGTTTCAGTAAAATTTAATTTTTCTTAACTTTTATCATCTCGATAAGTTCGAGAGTACCATCATACTTTTCATTATTCTTCTTAGCATGTTCGATAGCAAGATTAGCATATTTCATAGCTTCATCGTAATTTCCGAGCTTGTACTGCAAAGCAGCGTAAGTATCGGTATTATAAAAATTCTCTTCAATTTCCATGGATCTCTTTGCCCAACCCATAGCCATTTCCAATAATTCCTTATCATCAGTTACTTCATACATATTCCAGGCATGCATATTCAATGAATTCCAATTGTCATGGATCGCAGGTTCGATCTTTTGTACATACTCACCGTAGGCTTTGAAGTCCTTATTCTGGAAATAATAACCGATATATGTATTATCAATTTTCTTATTTACTTTTTCTTCGCCATAAGCTTTTGAGAAAGCATCCGAATTAGCCTCGAGATATTTAAATTCCCTGCTGTCGATGCTTGTTGTAAATCTGTTGATCATGTTCCAGTTAGATTCGCTCATGAGGTCGCTTTCACTCTGTGTGGCAAAATATGCATCCGCTACTTCTTTTGTACCTTTCTGGTTAGCATTACTGAGCGCAATAGCGTAGTTCATAAGAACTTCAGCAGACCTGTTCCCTGCTTCATACTTAGCCTGCAGGCCATACAAAGTCATATCCGGATTCATTGCATTCCTTCCATCCTGTATGAACTTATCAGATTCCTTAGCGCCGCCGCTTCTGTGAACGAGTTCACCGTTAGAATTGAAGAATAAATAAGTAGGATAGCTATGAACGTTGTACTTCTCTGCAAATTCGATACCTTCACCTTTTTCCATATCCAGTTTGTAGGAAATGAAGTTCTCGTTGTAGAATTCACCCACATCTTTTGCAGGGAAAACATTTGCCATCATCCATTTACAAGGTCCGCACCATTCAGCGTAGCAATCGATGAAAATGTACTTATTCTCCTGTTTAGCTTTTAGGAAAAGATCAGCTAATTTACCGGTTTCAAAATTCATTCCTACTTCGGAAGAAGTACCTGACCCTGTTGTGTTGGTTTCCTGCGCATTGGAAACTCCGGCGAACAAGCACAATACAACCGCTAAAGTTAAAATTCTTTTTAACATTTTACTTTGGTTATTTTTTAGTAAAAAATCGATTTTAGTATATGAATAAATATAGTAATCAGAATAGAATAGATAAATCCGAATGGTTACTAAATGTAAGAACAGAAGTGAAAATATACAAATTCCCTTTTTATTAAATTAGATGAATATAAGGAAGAAATCGTTTAGCATTTTAACCTTTAATAAACAGGTAATTAATATTGTTTTACGCAAAAACTACATAAAAGTTACAGTGTTGAAAGTTTTTCGAAGACAAGATTTTCTGCCTGGGACCAGTCCACATTATCTAAATCCGGCATTCCTTCGCTCAGTTTATTAAGAATATCATCCTGTATTGTACCTCTTTCAAGGGCTGTAGAATATGGTATTCTCATGAATGTTACCATTGAATATTTTGGAATGAATCTATCCGGGTATTTCTTATATAATTCTTTTTCGATTTTCTTCTTCAGCAGGAATCTGTCATCATCAACAAGGTCTCTCATTTCGATGAAGTTTTCCCGCGCAAGGTCAGCAATAGCATCGGTATTTGGTTTTCTAATTATTTCAAATTCATGGAATATTTTCTCCCAATCTCCTTCGTTTTTTCCGATTATCTCATTCAGATAAATACAGTCTTCAAATGCGGCGTTCATTCCCTGGCCGAAGAAAGGCACTATTGCGTGGCAGGAATCTCCCAGCAAAGCTGCTTTATCCTTATAGCTCCACGGGAAGCATTTAACGG
Source organism: uncultured Ignavibacteriota bacterium (assembly GCA_937959065.1). GTDB lineage: Bacteria > Bacteroidota > Ignavibacteria > Tepidaquicellales > Tepidaquicellaceae > JAEYVS01. The sequence continues at coordinate 11,780 of CALGOI010000245.1, forward strand.
TCATCAAGGTACCCGTAGGATTTGAATTAAAGTCATCAACCAAATCCGGCATCAGCTCAATGGCATCCGGAAAATTCTTCTCAAAGAACGCTTTCACACGTTCGTCTGAATTCAGGTATTCGAAGCTATTCTCTCCTCCGAGAGCTTCATCATAAGCAAGGAAAAGAGTCACGGTATAGCTGCCATCCATATTCGGCAGTGCTATCAGCATATACGAGCCTCTGGGCCATATATGGAGGGCATTCTTATGCATCATGAATTCACCGCGAGAGCCGGGAGGGATTGTGAGCTCTTTATACCCGTAATTTTCATACTCCTGCGAAAAGTTGAATCTGGGGACTTTTAGCATTTCCATTCGTATGGGGGAAGTTGCCCCATCGGTAGCAATTACCACATCGGCGTCAAGAGTCCATTTTTTATCCGTTTCCTCGTTAACAAAATGAACCTTGCCCTTTTCAAAGTCCATCCCCGTACAGCGTTCATTGAAATGGTACTTAACATTGGGATCCGGCTCAGTCATATTCATCATAAGTTTATTCAGCTCAGCACGGGATATAGAATTAATATACTCGGTATCATCTTTTCCGTAAGGCTGAAGATTCACTTCACTGCCAAGCGGATGTACCATTCTGCCATACATAGGTATAGCGATCTTTTTAATCTCATCGAAAAGTCCTACTTCCTTAAGGGCATGAATGCCCCTGACCGAAAGCGCAAGGTTTATTGATCTTCCGCCACCTACATCCATGACTCTCATATCAGGTCGTCTTTCATATATATCGACTATATAATTACGCTTTGCCAGATAAATGGACAATAAAGACCCGGCAAGCCCGGCGCCAATTATTACTATTTTTTTCTCGTTTAACATATATATTTATATAGCTGTTACAAAATTTGAATAGGAGAATAGTACTATAAATGCAATTTTAGATCGGGATTGTACTATTTGGCACGCATTTTGTAATATTTAATTGTAATTAAGGTTTTCAAGAACTCTTTATGGGGATAAAGAACAATGGAAAAATCAATAGGCACATCTTTTGCGGAACATTCCGCTGTAGTATTTGCTCTCTTCATATTTGTGACACTGGGTCTGGCATACTTTTTTTCATTTGTGATAAGGTAAAGTACTAAGAAGAACAAATTTTTCTTTCAGTATGGTTAGTAATATTTAGGCGTAAAATGCTAAAGGCACTTGTCTATTCAGGCAGGTGCTTTTTTATTATTTCCGCGAACCTCCAAACATCCTCAAAGGTATTATACAAAGGAACGGGCGCAATCCTTATCACATCCGGTTCTCTCCAGTCGCACACAACATTGTTTTGAGTAAGTGTATCGTGAACGTGCTTATTCTCTTTTCCGACTCTAAGTGATAACTGGCATCCCCTATCGCTTGGACCAGATGGTGTGATAATCTGAATGCTCTTTTTTCCGGAACTATTGAGCAGGTATTCGGCATAACCTGTTAACATTACACTTTTTGCTCTCAGGTTATCCATACCCGCGCTGTCAAATATTTCGAGTGAGGCATTAAGAGCTGCCATCTGAAAAATTGGAGGATTACTTATCTGCCAGCCCTCAACACCAACTGTAGGATCAAAATCCGGCGGCATCAGAAATCTTGTTTCCTTTTTATGTCCCCACCAGCCTGAAAATCTCGGCATATCAAAATCGTTTTTGAAACGGTTATTCACAAAACATCCGCCAACAGCTCCCGGACCTGAATTCAAATACTTGTAATTACACCACACGGCAAAATCCACATCCCAATCGTGCAGCCTCAGCCTGAGATTACCCGCTGCATGTGCGCAATCGAATCCAACCATACAGCCTTTTCTGTGCCCGGCTTCAGTGATGCTTTTCATATCGAACGCTTGTCCGGAGTAGTAATTAACTCCGCCCAGCATTATGAGGGCTATACTGTCCCCATGCTCTTCGATAGTCTGCAAAATGTCTTCTGTTCTGTGGTACGATTCACCCTCACTCAGTTTTAATGTAATTAATGCATCTTGCGGGTCATAACCGTGGTATTTCAAGTGTGATTCGACAGCGTAAATATCGGATGGGAATGTATTGGCCTCGATCAGGATTTTATACCTCTCCCTTGCCGGACGGTAAAAAGAAACCATCATCAGGTTGAGATTAACCGTGAGTGAGTTCATATTCACCACTTCGTCATTCTCCGCTCCAACAAGACGTGCAGTCTTTTCTGTCAGGAACTCGTGATAATATTTCCATGGATATTTAGCGTGGAAGTGGCCTTCAACAGCCATATTTTCCCAGTCCTTAAGCTCCTGCTCTATGTAGTCACGTGTGGATTTTGGTTCGAGTCCGAGTGAATTCCCGGCGAAGTAAACGACTTCCTCACCGTCCTTTTTCGGTATATAAAACTTATCCCTGTATTCCTTCAGCGGATCGTTGACATCCATTTCCTTAGCGAATGAAATGTCGTTTTTGTATTCTATTCTTTCTTTGGTTAGTGTTTCGCTCATTAGTATTACTTTTCTATATTATATAAAAACACCCTGCTGGGCGCGGCATCTGTTTTGAAATCCGGAATCTGTATCGAGACGAGGTAATTACCGTCCGTTATCTCGTCCGGTACGTATATCATTTCTGTGATGGTCTTCATCGAATGGTTTTCGGGGTCTATATCGTTGCTTCCGAGTTCAACTCCCCAGAAGATATGGTGAACGGAAAGCTTACCCTCATCGAATGTACGGTCTACGGAAGGCATATCTACGAGCAGGTGTTCGACTCCCATATCACGGATGTACTCCATAGCATCGAGTGAAAAGAACGGAGGCTGATCTTCCATGTAACGGCGCGATTTTTTTGAATCATCATTTGGAATGGTGCGGATTACGAGAGCTTTTGCAAATTTCCTGTTGTCCTCTTTCAGAAAGAACTCTACCCACTTCCTGGTAATGAGATAGTCACCATCTTCTTTGTCAGGAATGTAATTGTCGTCCGTTTCTTCACCTTTGACAACTTCGACAGTGATAACCATTGCGGGAATCAGGAGGTCTTTCAGAGTTTCGTTTACAGGTATTCGTTCGTACGAAATATGACCTATGCATTCCGTGTGGGTACCATTGCAGTGTGGAATAATGGAGTACTTCTCGAAATTACATCCCCCGCCCTGTCGTACATCTCCAATAAATCCTTCGTGTTCATATGGCATTCCAACGGCATCCTGTACCCCGTACGTATTCGGCTGTGGTACGTTGAATATGATTGGGATTGAGATTTCGAGCAGTTTAGACATATCTGCTGTGAAACCTTCCCCATCTATATCAAATTTAATCTGCATAGGAGAAAATTAACGATACTTTCTTTAAATTATAAGTGCTTTTGATTAACAATAATTTTGAACTATATATTTTTATTAGCTGTTACAATCATATATACAGCTAATCCGGAATTTAATTATAACATAAAAGCCATTAGCATGCGTTTAAAACTTAGAAAGTACCGTTACGTTTTATTAACACTCCTTATAATAGCACTACTCTCCTTCGGTTGCACAGAAAAGAAGCCCGAAAACAAACTAAATCCCCCTGATAATACTGATGTTTATAAGCAAGTTGAGCCGGTTTCTCTCCAGTCTAAGCTCGACTCGATAAAGAATACATTCGAGAACAAGGCATCAGAAGAAAAGAAGCAGGCATATCAACAGGGTGTAGATGAAGTCGGTGAATCAGGCGCGATGAAAAACGCACTTCGCGAAGGTGATGATGCATATATGTTTGAATTACCGAATGCTGACGGAAGTACGGTAAAAATGGCGGAACTTCTGAATGAAGGTCCGGTTGTTTTAATTTGGTACAGGGGCGGGTGGTGCCCTTACTGTAACGTGCAGCTGAAAGAAATGCAGTCATATCTGCCTCAGATAAAGGAGCTCGGAGCTAACCTGGTCGCAATCAGCCCGGAGGTTCCGGACAGCTCACTCTCAACAAAAGAGAAAGGTGAACTCGATTACTATGTGCTTAGTGACAAGGGTAATGATGTAGCGAGAAAGTTTGGAATAGTTTATACCTTACCGAAAGTTGTACAGGAACAGTTCGAAGGAAGAATAGACGTGGACGGTTATAACGCAGACAATAAGAAGGAATTACCGCTGGCTGTTACATACATAGTGAATAAGGACGGAAAGATAACATACGCGTTTATCGATAAGGATTACAAGAAGAGGGCGGAACCTGAGACGATAATCAATGAATTAAAGAAGCTGAGGAACTGGTAGGTTTATTCATAATTGATTTTAAAGCGCAGTTTACTCATATCACCGCTGACCAGGAAGTCTATAGCATTTTTCCATAGCAGCTTGTCTTTTACGTAGTCGTTCAGGTCTTCGATGGATTCTATCAGCCCCCCGGGTTCGTGCTCGCCGAGCGGGAAGGGGTAATCAGAGCCCATTACTATCTTATCTTCACCGATCAGATCTATTAAGTATTTCATCGCCATTTCATCGTGTACAAGAGAATCCAGCCAGAATCTGCCGAGATATTTTTTGGGATTAACATCGTTATCTACAGCGCAAAGGTCGGGACGGACTTTAAAGCCGTGTTCTATTCTGCCTATTGTGCTCGGGAAGGAGCCGCCGCCGTGCGCGAAACAGACTTTAAGGCGGGGGAACTTCTCGAATATTCCGCCGAATATCATCGAACATATTGCCAGGGACGTCTCAGCGGGCATTCCAACAAGCCAGGGAAGCCAGTATTTAGGCATCCTGTCGCGTCCCATCATATCCCAGGGATGTACGAATATCGATGCATCCAGGTCCTGGGCCGCCTCGAATACCGGGGTGAGGTTTTTATCGTCGAGATTCCAATCGTTTATATGGGTGCCGATTTCCACACCGACAAGACCGAGTTCGTCAACACATCTTTCGAGTTCTTTAATGGCATGTTTAGGAGACTGCATCGGGATAGTCCCCAGTCCCATAAAACGGGTCGGGTACCTGTCCACGACACCGGCAATATGATCGTTGAGATACCGTGAAAGGTCATAGGCGTTTTCAGGTTTTGCCCAGTAACTGAACATCACGGGTATAGTCGAAAGAACCTGAATATCGACGCCCAGTTCGTCAGCTTCTTTGATACGTGTATTTGGATCCCAGCAATTGTCACCAATCTCACGGAAGACCCTGTCACCGACCATCATTTTAGCGCAGCACGGCTTATAGTGGTCCAGTTTAACGAAACCGGGCTCGCCGTACTTCTTGTCGAGGTCGGGAAGATTCTCCGGTATAATGTGAGTATGTACGTCTATCTTCAATTAATGTGATTTACTTCTTAACCGGCGGTTCCATTACAGTACCGCAATTACTGCAGGTTCTCTTTTCTTCGTCCGCGTAGAATTTATTCATGATCGGGGGAAGCTGTTCGACGATGTTTTCGAGCTGGAAAAACTCTTCATAGAGCTTGTTTCCGCAATTCTCACAGTACCACTGCAACCCGTCCATTTCTCCGTCCACTCTTTTTCTCTCTATCACGAGACCTATCGAGCCTTCCGATCTCTGGGGTGAGTGAGGAATTCTTGGCGGCAGGTAATACATTTCGCCTTCTTTGATATTGATGTCTTTTGGTTCACCGTTCTCGATTATCTTTACTGTAATATCGCCTTCTACCTGGTAAAAGAATTCCGGTCCTTCCTCGTAGTGATAATCCTTTCTTTTATTGGGTCCGCCAACTACCATAACGATAAAGTCATCATCTATCATACACTTATTCCCGACCGGCGGCTTCAGCTGGTCACGGTTATCCTCAATCCATTTTTGAAAATTAAATGCTCCGGACATTGTAAAACCTCCTTGAATGGTTAAATTTAGATTAATACCTAAACTTAACACACACACTTTATAAATTCTATTGTTAATTTAATGACTAAACAGACGGGTTACTTTATTTCCCTTAACAGCTTATACTCTTTGCATTTGTACTGGGACTTGTGGAAATACATTACAATCTTGAATGCACAAAATGCCATGAAAGGAGCGATGAATACATCTACGCTGTAGTGTACTTTTTGAAGCATGACAAAAGTACCTACCAGAACTGTACAGACAAGGAAAAATATCTTTACTCTTTTACTCTGCGCGGTAAGGAAGAGCAAAAAGAGCGTTGCTGTATGGCCGGAAAAGAACAGGTCTTTTAATATAACCTTTCCGGTGCCCATAACAAAAAACGGATCCTGGAGAACAATTATGCCGACAGGCGCTTCGATAGGGGTCAGGTAGATAGATATCATTCGGAATATTACCATCAAAATGTAGCTTTGGACGGCTATAACAAAACATCTCGGGTGATAAGTCAAAGCTATGAGTCCGGCAAGAAGTATCACGTATGTAAGAAAAAAGATCGGTATACTGAGATCAATAGCATCGTAGAGGTCCAGAATAGGGTCGAACATGACCACACCCGGCCTGTCCTCCGCGAAAAGAAGGAAAATTGAAAAGAAGTGAAGCGTAGCATATAATGCCACGATCGAAAGAACCAGTTCTATTTTAAATGTTTTGTGCTGCAGACACGCTTTCCACATGTCCTTCCAGCCCGGTTTTCTATTCTCCACTTTTCAAGAAGTTTTTTTAAAAATATTTCGGATTTGCGTCATCATCTATTTTTACTTTATCAGGATCGATATCCTCCGTATCGTCAAACGTATCATCCGGTTCCTCTTCTTCATCTACTTCCCACTCATACTTCATCGGCGGATCGCTTTTCCTGAAAGCCACCGCGCACGCTAATCCCACTAACGCTCCAAAAAGATGTGATTCAAACGATACATCTTCCTTTATGGGGAGAACACCCCATACAAGCCCCCCGTATAAAAAAACCATTAAAAGTGAAAGAGCAACAGCTCTTTTATCTTTTCTTATTACCCCGCTGAAAAATAAAAAACTCAATAAACCGTAAACTACCCCGCTTGCACCAATGTGATAGGATTCGCGGGCCGTCCACCAAACAATCAGCCCGGTGAATACCCATACAATCGCAAGCACTTTATACGCTGAAGATCTGTAGAAATATATTATTGCAAAAAACACAACGAATAAAGTTGTGGAATTAGAAATCAGGTGAGAAAAATCTCCGTGAATCAGAGGAGCAAAAATAACTCCTATCAATCCGCTTACTTCACGTGGATAAACTCCCAGCTTTGAAAAGCCGACTCCTGAAACTTCCTCAGCGATTTTTATAATCCACAAAATAACTATAAAGAGCGAAGATACTAAAAACGCGTACAGCATTTTATTCTTATCCTGCTTCTCGGTAATTACGCCATCCCTTTTAGCTCTTTCAAACATTTAGTCAGCGGCAAACTAATTGCCGTCCTTTTCCATATACTCCTTAATTTTCTTATCTTCCCAGTCGGGTCCCAAAACACCTGACTTACCGAAGACCGATAAAGCATGGAATGCAAGTCCTATTCCCCATCCGAATGTCACCCAGTAAAACCATAAGTGGTCCGGGGAAGTAATAAGATTCCAAACAATCAACACAGCATTAATCAATAAATAAGTGAACAAATGAGAATAAAAGCTTCTCAGGGCTCCTACTCTTCGTTTTGCTCTTTGATACTTAGGATCATTCTGATCGTACATGCCGGTTATTTAATTTTACTAAAATTATGAAATTGTATAATAAATTTAAACAAAGAAACGAAATCGAATATTAACCTCGATTTTGAAAAACCCTCTGTGTAAATTCATCAAAATTTATCTAATCTTATGTGGAAAACGTCGGTTTTTAAGCTGCAGGTAAACTGCCCGGGCTGTAATATACATCACCCGGTAAGCAGTATCAATGAGGGTGAGAACTGCTATAAATGCGGTAAATATATTAACCTGTCCGAATTATTCGAAGGCAATTTATTCGGGGCAGCAGACCGCGAGAGATATATGAACGGATTTTTGAACGGTTCAGTCGAGCAAATGGGCGGATCCGGAGCAGGAAAAACCGGTTCATACAAGCTATCCTATGAATCCGGTAACGTCTATTGTGAGGAGTGTTTTAAACCAATCGATAATGAAGTGATCACGTCCGCACTGGATAACAAGCAGCCCGTAGAATGCTCCGGATGCAGTCATACTATGCCCGTGAGACCGGCAACACCGTACATGCTGAGGTTTCATCCAAATATAATCGCTGTGGTAAATGATCCTCAGGGATATGATAGAAATGTAAAGGATACAGATAAATCAAAAATGTTGGTTTTCAGCTGTATGACATGCGGGGCGGGACTGGACCTGGATGAAAACTCGGAGAGGAACATTAAATGTAACTACTGCGGAAACGATAACTACATCCCGGATTCCATCTGGATACAGCTTCACCCGGATGAAGACGTACCGCCGTTTTTTGTAATACTGGATATTACAGGTGAAGATATTGGTGAATCGGTTAACTACTTCAGGAGAGTAACCGCGCTGAAGATCTACGAGAAACACTTTTATAATCACATCGATTCGATGTTTCAGAATTTATTATTAACAGATGCTTTAAAGACATGGCTTGTTTATCTGCTGAATGATGATTTTGAAGATAAGATCGGAGTGAACCTGGATATGGACAAAATTCGTAATCATTTTTATAACAATTTTGGAACCGGGCTGGATGCACAGAATGAAGAGTTAAAAATTCTTGTAGCAGAAAATTCGAAATCATTTCCCGAAAACATACAGGTTCTTTTATCAAAGGATGCTTCTTCCTCGGTACGGCTCGCACTGGCAAAGAATCCTGCCACGAATGACAGGATTATCAAAGAATTAAAATCTGACAGCGACACTGCTGTTTCAACGAAAGCTTCTAAAAGAAAAACGGGTTTATTTGGAAAGTTATTCGGATAAAAGGATTAATCGTTAATTGCTTTTACCAGAGTAGATTCAAACTCTTTGTTTTCCGGGTGACCGACGAATGCAACATACCCTTCCCTGTCAATAATGAACGCTAAAGGTAATTTGAAGTCACTCTCGGTCAGTACACCGGTATCCCACTCTACCTCCATTGAATAATCCGTATCATACGCAACCCTGTATTCCATTTCACTGCCCCGCTCTTTCATAAACTTATCGAGCGCTTCCCTGCCGTCGAATTCATGAGTCGCCACACCTATAACTATTAACCCGTCATCGGAATATTCCTTTTGAAGTTTGCTTAAATGCGGAATGTTTTTGATACACGGACCGCACCACGTTCCCCAGAATTCAACTATGTAAACTTTGCCATTTTCAAAAGTGGTTACGGGTTCACCTTTAAGCCATTCGTCGATAGTTAATGCCGGGGCTTTATCACCAACCTGAGCACCTGATTGAGCAAAGCTTAATCCGGACATTAATGTTAAGAGTGTAATTAGTAATACTTTAACCATATGCGTTTTCTAAATATGATGCAGTAAGATGAAGAATGGATTAGCCATAGATAACAAAAAAAAGCGCTCACCTTTCGGTAAGCGCTTTTTTTCAAACTATATAAAACCTGATAAACTTTCTACTTAATTAGTACCATCCTTTTTGTTTCCTCAAAACTTCCCGCTTTGATGGTATAAAAGTATACTCCGCTGGAAAGATGTGAAGCATTAAACCCTGCCAAATAACTTCCTGCGTTTCTAAATTCATTAACTAAAGTGGCAACTTCACGCCCGGAAATTTCATAGATTTTCAACGAGACAAATCCATCTTTAGGGAGATCAAATTGAATATTTGTAGTCGGGTTGAACGGATTCGGATAGTTTTGATGTAAGTAATTTTTTTCTGGTAGTTGGTTATTATTTATTACAATATTTACTGTATTACATCCACCGGTTGTAGTTTTAAAAATGTTTCCGTTATTCCCCTCGACTGCCCAGCCGGTATTTTCATTTATAAAAAAAATATCGCTGATAAATCCTGAAGGTTGCGGAGTAGGGCAATTTACCCAACTGAAGCCTCCATCGGTAGTTTTATATACATCACCAAAGTCCAGTCCTACCCATCCTATTTCTTTACTTATAAAGAATGTTGTATTTATGTTTCTAGTCCCTGACGGAATTGACGTTAAGCTATCCCAGTTTTCCCAGAAGTCTGTTGAGCGATTAACAGGACGTGTTAAGGAGAGTAGCCAGCAATATTGATTATTTGGGTTTCCAAAACGATTAAAAACATATCCCGATCCGTTAAAATTGTAATTTGGTGTATACCAATTGATACCACCGTTTAAAGTTTTTCTAATGATACCTGCAGCACATAGCAAACCAGAATTTGCATCTTTGAATACAATATCACTGATTCCAATATTTGCAAAGGCCTTGGAAGTAAATGTGTTTCCTCCATCCGTGGTTTTTACAAGAAACGAATAATTTGGGAAACCCCTTGTACCTGCTATCCATACGGTATCTTTATTTACGAAGTGTACAGACTGAGGATATGTTAATGTATTGTTAAATAAGTTAATCCAATTATCACCACCGTTTGTGCTCTTTAAAATTCTTCCATAATTTCCAACACAATATATAAAGTTTGAATCAACAATGAATAGGTCATATAAATTAAAACTAAAAGGTATTGTTTTATTGACCCAATTTTCCCCACCGTTTGTTGTTTTTAAAATAGTATTGAAGCCACAAACAAATCCTGTGTTTTCATTTAAAAATTCTACATTGCGCCACTCTGTGGTCGAAACCCCTGATTGCTGATGAACCCACTGAGCAGAAGAGAATCCCGGCAATATAACTATATTCAGAAAAATGATTAATATGAATTTCTTCATGTGGCAAATTGGTTGATTTTCCACTTATTCACAAATACGAAAAGTCATAAAAATATTACACAAATAAATATTTACATTCAAGCAAAAACTTTTTAAGATTTATCCTTCCCCGATTATAGAAACTGATGCAAGCAGCCATCTACTTTTTAGTATCTTTACAAACTTTTTAACTTTATGAACTTTACAAACTTATTTGCCATTCGGTGATACATGCGCATATGACCCTTTTTCCATTTTTTCTCCCGCCCCCATCACCTATCTTTGTATGTTGTCATTCCCGCCTGCCCCTTTTGGGGCAAAGGCGGGAACCTTTAGCTCGGCGTAGCCAATCTAGACTATGTTGTTAGGACGAGAAATGATTTGAATTCGGTTTCTTCTAACAATACGAAAAGTTTAATAACCATACTACCATGAACAACCCTAAAATAGATTCGTGCACATTCGCGTCAATCCGTGTTAATCAGTGGCAGAAAAAATCAAAACTCTATTACTCCGGAAGTCGATGTTTTTACAATCCCGTTTCACGGACCAAACACAAAATTATTTTAACCCATTGTAAAATCAAAAGGGGAAATTTACGCTTTAATATATTTTGAGATCCAAAAACAACGACTTATAAACAAAAAACCGCCCTTTTAATTAAAGGCCGGATTTTATAAAATAAGTAACTGTAATTTACTTTCGCTCTTTAAGATACTATACAAACAATACCGTCACCGCAGTCCAAAGAATAGCGGCTAATACAGCGGCAAATGTCGCCTGCGGGATCTGGGTTTTAACGTGGTCCATAAGGTCAGCGCCTGTACACATCGAGCTGAGCACGGTGGTATCAGATATCGGTGAGCACTGGTCTCCATACACGCTTCCATCCATAACGGCAGCGAAGCATATCATCATGTAAAGTTCGGGATGGGCGACACCCTGCGCATTAGCAACAGCCCAAGCGAGAGGCATTGCAAGCGGGAACGCAACAGCATAAGTTCCCCAGCTGGTACCCGTGCTGAATGCTATGGTCATTGTGATTACCTGCAATAGAACAGGCAGCACCCAGAAGGGCAGTGTAGAGCCGAGGAGTTCGACCATGTATGTACCGCCGCCGGTTTCGTTGCTCATTACACCTATCACAATAGCCAACATAAGAATAACCGAGCCGCCTACGACACCTTTTAAGCCGTCGACTACACCGGTCATTGCATCGGTTAAACGCATCCCCCGGATAAGAGCGGTAAATATCGCGACGAGCAGTGCTATTCCAAAGGCTATTCGGATCTGCGGCGAGCCGTCGGTAATGAAAGTACCGATAGCAATAAAGATAATAAGCCCTAAAGGTATGAAAAATTCCCAGACGTTCGGTTTGTAACCCGGCGGTACTTTTTCCATGTGAAGTTCTTTAGCGCTGAGCGGCTGCGCGTCCGGTTCGTCGAGTTCACCTGTAGTTCTTGCTCGCATAATGGCAGCCCGCATTTTCTTACCAAGGAAAACGGGTTTTTCGATGCTGAGAAGGAATGTTCCCGCGATGGCGAAGATAGCATAAAAGCAGAGCGGGATGGACTTAAAGAAAAAGGCGATACGGTCGCTTTCCGTTAACAGGAAAGGAACCCCTGCTACAAAAATAAACGCCTGCACATACCCCGGCCATGCATTGAAAGCAAGCAAAGATGCGACTGGTGAAGCAGTTGAATCTACTATGTATGAAAGCTCCTCGTGGCTGACACGTTGTTTATCTGCAATAGGTTTAACGGTGGTACCCACAAGCACAGTACTTACGGTACCTCCCTGGAAGAACACGACACCAAGCAGCCATGAAACCAGCTTTGCCGATTTAGGTCCTTTAACGAAGTGCTTCGTGACCATTGTCGCAAATGCCTGTGA
>CALGOI010000246.1 GCA_937959065.1 uncultured Ignavibacteriota bacterium
TTAATTGCCTTTACTAGCTTAGATTCAGTAAGTGTGCCCTTTGGTTTAAAAGTCAGATGATCTGCAAATACGTCGGAGTCAATAAAAATCTCAAATTTACTCTTCATTGTATTATTTTAAACGGCTAAACTGCGACACCTTTTTAGTAAAAGCTTTGCTTTTAATTGTACCCTGTGATCCGGCAAGTATTTCAACCGCTTCTGTGGAGGTATTCTGAAGTTTTGCGGCTGAGCTGTAACCGGATTTTCCGGTTTTATTATCTTCAGGTAAAAAAAATTTAGGATAAAGAATCAGATTAACTTTAATCTTTTCTTCCTTATCCTTTGAACCCTTCTTCCTTAATTTCTTGTAGTAATCTCTTAAAGCGGCTTTACTAGTTTCTATAACACCTTTACTTGTCAGACGGCTATCTAACCTTATAGTGTTCTTCAACGAAATTACTTTTGTTTATAACTTACACTTCAGCTGTGAAGAAATCGATTGAATCTTCTTTATGAAGACTCACTATGGCTTTCTTTCTGTCAGCTCTGAATCCTTCGAATCTTCCTGCCCTTGTAAACTGGGATTTCCTTTTACCCTTCATAACAGATGTCTTAACATCAAGTACACGTACTTTGAATTTCTTTTCTACTGCATTAGCAATCTCGATCTTATTTGCATCTTTAGCTACTTCAAAAGCATACTGGTTATTTAGCTCTTGAAGCATTGTGTTCTTTTCCGTTACGAGCGGTCTTATTAATATTGTTTTCATTTCTTTTATTGTAAACTTTTACACAGATTTTCAACAGCCGACTTCTGGAGAAGTATCATCTTGTTGTTCAGCAACTGGTATGTAGCAACATTATCGGATAACTGAACGTCAAGGTTTTTAATATTCCTTCCGGATTTGTACAGATTCTCATTCTTTCCTGACAGAAGCAATAAAGTTTTTTTATCGTTAAGTTTTAATAACGATAAAATTCCATGCAGATCTCTTGTCTTTGGAGCCTCGAATGAAAAATCTTCCACAACCATTATTTCATTCTCTTTAGCTTTTATACTTAAAGCGCTTTTTCTTGCAAGACGTGCCGCTTTCTTTGGAAGAGTAAGACGGTATTTATGCGGTCTTGGCCCAAAAATGGTACCGCCCCCTCTCATTAATGGAGAACGTGATGTACCCTGCCTGGCTCTTCCTGTACCTTTTTGCCTGAATGGTTTCTTTCCTCCCCCTCTTACTTCAGCTCTTTCTTTAGCCTTGTGCGTCCCCTGTCTCTGATTTGAAAGATAAACTCTTACTGCCTGGTAAAGGAGGTGTTCATTTGGTTCAACACCAAATATGTCATCAGGTAGCTCGACAGTCTCGTCAGTTTTCTTTCCGTCTATTTTATAAACATTTAATTTCATATTTATACCGCTGCTTCCGTTTAATTTTTATAGATTTCAACGATGCTAGATTTAACACCGGGTACAGGTCCACTAATTAGGATAAGATTCGAATCTTCAATAACCTTAACCACTTTCAAATTACGAACGGTCTTTTGTACTCCGCCCATTCTACCGGCCATTCTCATGCCTTTGAATACACGTGATGGATACGAACTCTGACCAATTGAACCAGGTGCTCTCATCCTGTCACTCTGTCCGTGGGTTTTTACACCGCCGCCAAATCCGTGACGCTTTACAACACCCTGAAAACCTTTAGCTTTACTTGTTCCGGTAACTTTTATATTATCACCAGCCTTAAAAATATCTACCTTTATCTCGTCACCTTCTTTTAAACCCTCAACAGGATAGTCTTTTATCTCCTTCAGCATACGTGACGGAGAAAGTTTATTCTTTTTAAATAATCCCTTCTGAGGATTTTTTACGTTTTTTTCTTTTTTTGTACCGAAACCAACCTGGACTGCTTCATAGCCGTCTTTTTCTTTGGTCTTTATCTGAGTTATGACACATGGTCCTGCCTCAACAACAGTACATGGAACAACATCACCTTCATCTGTGAAGTATGTAGTCATCCCTAGTTTTTTTCCAAGAATTCCAATCATTGTTTGGTCAATCTTTATATAATTAATGACTCAAGCCGAAATTTAAGAACAACCGGTATTTAACTGACCGGATTATACCTTTATCTCGATATCTACACCACCCGGAGGATCCAGCTTTGTTAAAGCATCGATTGTCTTATTGGAAGAGTTCAATATATCGATCAATCTCTTATGTGATCTTGTCTCGAACTGCTCCCTCGACTTCTTATCTACGTGCGGCGATCTTAACACGGTATATACGTTCTTCCTTGTTGGAAGAGGTATTGGCCCGCTCACAACCGCGCCCGTAGATTTGATAGTCTTTATAATCCTCTCGGTCCATTTATCGAGCAATGTATGATCGTAGGACTTGAGTTTGATTCTGATTTTTTGTGAAGCCAAAGTACTTCTTAGTTAATGTTATTATTCAACGATCTTAGTTACAATACCTGCACCTACAGTTCTTCCGCCTTCACGAATAGCGAATTTTAATCCTTCTTCCATCGCGATAGGAGCTATAAGCTCAACATTGATCTGGTCAACGTTGTCACCCGGCATCACCATCTGTACGTTCTCAGGAAGTGTGATCACACCTGTTACGTCAGTAGTTCTGAAATAGAACTGAGGTCTGTAGTTATTTGTGAAAGGTGTATGTCTTCCACCTTCTTCCTTTGACAGGATATAAACCTGTGCCTGGAATTTTTTGTGGGGAGTGATCGTACCCGGCTTTGCGAGCACCATACCTCTTTCGATCTCATTTTTATCTACACCTCTAAGAAGCAGACCACAGTTATAACCTGCAACAGCTTCGTCAAGTTCTTTGTTGAACATCTCTGCTCCTGTCACAACAGTCTTCTTGTTCTGCCCAAGCCCGATAAGTTCAACTTCTTCACCTACTTTTACTTTTCCTCTTTCAATTCTACCTGTAGCAACTGTACCTCTACCTGTAATTGAGAATACGTCCTCAACTGACATAAGGAAGTTTTTGTCAACTTCTCTTTCAGGCTCTGGAATATATTCGTCAACAGCATCCATAAGTTCATAGATAGGCTTGAATCTCTCGTCATCAGCTGAAGCGCTTTCGTCGATTGAAGCTTCCATCGCTTTTAATGCACTACCTTTAACTACAGGAACTTCATCTCCGGGGAAACCATAGCTTGTAAGAAGCTCTCTAACTTCCATTTCAACAAGTTCAAGTAATTCAGGATCTGCAGCATCAACTTTGTTCAGGAATACAACAATTCGTGGAACACCAACCTGCCTTGCAAGAAGAATGTGCTCTCTTGTCTGAGGCATAGGACCGTCAGTTGCAGCTACAACCAGGATAGCACCGTCCATCTGTGCAGCACCTGTTATCATATTTTTTACATAATCAGCGTGTCCGGGACAGTCAACGTGAGCATAGTGTCTTTTATCAGTCTCATACTCTACGTGAGCAGTAGCAATGGTAATACCTCTTGCTTTTTCCTCGGGAGCTTTATCGATATCATCAAATTTCATGATCTTCTTATTAAGACCTTTCTTAGCAAGAGCCATGTTGATAGCTGCTGTAAGAGTAGTCTTACCATGGTCAACGTGTCCGATAGTACCAATATTTACGTGCGGCTTCGAAACATCATATTTTTCTTTTGCCATTAAATAATTCTCCTTAAAGTTTTTTGATTACTTTTTGTTATTTTTTTATTTTCTTGATTTCTCGTGGGTCAGGGAGGACTCGAACCTCCCACCTCGTGCTTATAAGGCACGCGCTCTAACCGCCTGAGCTACTGACCCAGGATGGGAAATTCTTTTTGCGGCTTTAATTAATTCAAAAACCACAAAAAGAATTTTTATAGAGCGCTTTGTTGTGTCTGATTGACGAGGAAATCCTACAAAGCTTTAGCTTTTAAAAACTTTTAGAAACTGACCCTGTTTTGTAAAGAACTCTCTTTATAAATAATTAAGCTGTAACAGCTTCTTTCTTTCCTTTGAACTTCTCGATGATCTGCTCTGACACACTCTTTGGCGTCTCATCGTAATGTGAGAACTGCATTGTGTACATTGCTCTACCCTGTGTCATAGATCTTAATTCTGTTGCATAACCAAACATCTCTGACAATGGAACAAGTGACTTGATCACCTGAGCATCACTTCTCTGTGACATACCTTCCACTCGTCCTCTTCTTGAGCTAAGATCACCCATTACATCACCCATGTA
>CALGOI010000247.1 GCA_937959065.1 uncultured Ignavibacteriota bacterium
AAAGAATATCCGCTTTCCTGAAACAACTTCACTTGGTATTAAGACAATCTCAAAAGAAGGTACGGAGAGACTTGTAAGAGCTGCCATCGAATATGCAATCGACAGGAAGTTACCGTCGGTTACACTCGTTCACAAAGGCAACATAATGAAGTTCACCGAAGGCGCGTTTAAGAACTGGGGATATGAATTAGCAGAGAAGGAATTCGCTGACCAGACATGGACATGGGCACAGTATGACAGGATAGCCGAAGAAAAAGGAAAAGACGAAGCAAACAGGTTACAGGATGAAGCAATAAAAGCAGGTAAAGTTGTTATCAAAGACGTTATCGCTGATGCATTCCTTCAGCAGATACTGTTAAGACCCGCAGAGTATTCTGTTATTGCTACGATGAATCTTAACGGTGATTATATTTCTGATGCTCTGGCGGCAATGGTTGGCGGTATCGGTATCGCTCCTGGCGCTAACATAAACTTCCAGAACGGTTACGCTATATTCGAAGCAACTCACGGTACTGCACCGAAATACGCAGGGCTTGATAAAGTTAACCCGGGTTCGGTGATATTATCCGGCGCGATGATGTTCGAGTACCTTGGATGGAACGAGGTGGCAAAGCTGATATATGATAACATCGAAAAGACAATACAGAGCAAGAAAGTAACATACGATTTCGAAAGGTTGATGGACGGCGCGACGCTCTTGAAATGTTCAGAGTTCGGTGACGAGATAATTAAAAACATAAACGAAAGTTAGGATAAATTTAAATGAGTAAGACCCCGATAACCGTTGCTTATGGCGACGGTATAGGACCTGAAATAATGACCTCTACCCTGAAGATTCTCGAGGCGGGCGGAGCACAACTAGATATTGACGTAATTGAGATAGGAGAGAAAGTATATCTCTCCGGGAATACCAGCGGTATATCCAAAGAATCGTGGGACTCACTGCTGAGAACAAAGATATTTCTCAAAGCTCCGATAACCACACCGCAGGGCGGCGGCTATAAGAGCTTAAATGTAACCACCCGTAAGACACTCGGACTTTACGCTAAAGTAAGACCGTGTGTATCATACAGCCCGTTCATCGCGTCGAAACATCCCGAGATGGATGTGGTGATAGTTCGCGAGAACGAGGAAGATCTTTACGCAGGTATAGAACACAGGCAGACAAATGATGTTTACCAGTGTTTAAAATTGATATCTCGCCCCGGCTCGGAAAAAATATGCCGTTATGCATTTGAGTATGCACGTACCAATCACAGACACAAAGTAACATGCTTCATAAAGGATAACATTATGAAGCTTACCGATGGGATCTTCCATAAGGTATTCCTTGAAGTTGCACAGGAATATCCGGAAATCGAAAGCGATTCTTTTATTGTGGATATCGGTTCAGCTTTCCTTGCATCCGCACCGGGTACACTCGATGTGATCGTTACGGAGAATCTTTACGGTGACATTATTTCGGATATCGCGGCCCAGATAACGGGCTCGGTCGGACTGGCCGGTTCAGCTAATATTGGAGATGACTATGCAATGTTCGAAGCGATACACGGCTCAGCTCCTACTATCGCAGGTAAGAACATCGCTAACCCGTCAGGTCTATTAATGGGTGCAGTAATGATGTTAACCCACATCGGACAGTACGAAGCAGCGGAGAAGATTCATAACGCCTGGCTCACTACTATCGAGGACGGTATATTAACAGGGGATGTGTTCAATGAGGCGTTGAACCAGGAGAAAGTCGGTACAACTCAATTCACAGATGCGGTCATCGAGAGACTCGGACAGAAGCCGAAAGTTTTAAAACCGGTAGATTACATTCCAACACCGGATCAGCAGAAGATAAAGAAACCACACATTACAGAAGTCGAGAAAGAAAAGAAAGAACTTGTTGGAGTCGACGTTTTTCTTGACTGGGATAACGGCACTGCAGAAGAGCTTGGACAAAAGCTGAATGAATATTCAAACAACACACTTAAGCTTATCGTTATCAGCAACCGTGGTGTAAAGGTCTGGCCGGATGGTCTGCCTGATACTTTCTGTACGGATCACTGGAGATGCAGATTCGAATCTCCCGATAAATCAGCATTAAAACATACAGATGTACTCGAACTGCTCACAAAGTTAAATAATGACGGATACGATTTCATTAAGACCGAGCACCTTTACAAATTCAACGGAGTCGACGGATACAGCAAGGCACAGGGACAGTAGCTTATTTAATTATTAATGATTAATTATTAATGTATAATAGTCCGGTTTTAATACGGACTATTTTTTTATACCTCTTGACATTATAA
>CALGOI010000248.1 GCA_937959065.1 uncultured Ignavibacteriota bacterium
GACGCCGCAGGTTAAAATCCCTATTCAGAGACATCATAAGGAAAACAGTATCAATATTTGCGGCGATAACCTGCTCGACGGTTTTTATACCGGCTTCTTTACGGGAGAATTTACTCTGCCGTGTGAGAAGCTTCTGGATTATCGCTTTTCCTTCATCAGGAAAAAGCCGTACAGCAACCCAGTCACCGACGCAGGGAAACCCCCCTTCGACCAGACCGTCTTCGATCTCGTAGAGCATCTTCCCAGAAAGTTCACCTGTAACTTCACCGTCCTCGGTAAGTAACAAGTAATTGTTTTTATTGCGGATAGATACACGTGCAGGAGTAAGGTCCGACTCGGAAATGCCATCGAATTCCTGCTGTAAAACTTTATTCCAACCGTAATTTTCTAAATTCATTAGTGGTTTTGATTTTGAAAATTATTCACATCCAGACAGTAAACACATTCCCCATGTTCTATCCTGCCAGTATTTATAAATCCAAGATTCTCATATAGTGTTTGTGCCATGGTGTTATCAGGTTGAAAGCTTAGATATATCTTGTCCTTTTTATAGCGTTCTCTCATTTCCTCAATCACGCAACACATTGCAGCTCTACCGTATCCTTTACCCTGGAATGTCTTATCTATCATTAGCCTTATGATCCAAACGTCATCGGTTTTTCCGTCGTCCTGTCCGTACATAAGGAAGCCGATTAACTCGTCTTCGTTATATATAGCTCTTGTACAAAGATTTTCGTAAACCTTTGACTCGGCAATGGATTTAATATTGGAGGCAACGAACCCGCGCTGGGATTCATTTACCTCCAATTTAATAACTTCATCAAAATTACTTCTGTCAACTTCCTTTAGAGTAATATCCATTTACTGTTTTAAGTTAATTTCATCAAGAGCCTGCTTTTCTCTTTCATCACGAAGCTGGCGCGTGTATAGGTGATGATAATAACCTTTTTTATGCATTAGCTCAGAGTGACTGCCGTCCTCGATGACTTCACCGCGTTTTACAACAAGTATACGGTCACAGTTTTTGATCGTAGAGAGACGGTGAGCAATGATTATCGATGTACGCCCTTCGATAATTTTCTTGATACCCTGTTGTATTTTTGCCTCAGCAAGAGTATCGATAGATGAAGTCGCCTCGTCCATAATGAATATCCTCGGGTTAGCAAGGATAGCTCTGGCGAACGAGATGAGCTGTTTCTCTCCCATGGAAAGGTGCTCACCACCCTCACCTACCTGCTCATCGAGACGGTTAATGAACTCATCACCGCCTGCAAGACGCAGGGCTTCGACAATCTCAGCTTCAGTCGCGTTACCTCTTCCGTACAATACATTCTCACGAATGGTACCCGAAAAAAGGTGGGGAGTCTGAAGAACAACACCAATCTGGCTGCGGAGACTTTTGATGGTCTTTTTCATTATGTCCTTTCCATCGATCTTAAGAACGCCGCCTGTCGGCTCATAGAATCTGCAGATCAGGTTTATTATCGTCGACTTACCGCCGCCAGTCTCTCCAACCAGAGCTATCGACTGCCCGGCTTTGATCTTTAGATTAAGGTCCTTGAGTACGGGCTTATCCTTTTCATAAAAGAAGGATACGTGATCGAAATCTATATCACCATTGATTTTTTCGAACTCGTCCGAGCCGGGAAGATCGTAAACGGTCGCATCAGTATCTATTAATGAGAAGATACGCTCCCCTGCAGAAATACTTCCCTGCGCCTGAGCATAGAAGCGGGAAATATCGAGTATAGGTTCATAAATGAACGTCGCATAACCGAAGAACGCAGCAAGCAGACCGACTGTAATCTCATCCGGGAATGTTATAACCATTCCGCCTCCGTAGTAGACAACCAGTGCTGCCGCAACAGAGCCGCCAAATATTACAAGCGGATTATAGAGAGCCATGTAATAGTCCGCAAGGAACGATGACTTTCTCATTTTTTCGCTGAGCGAGTCAAATTCTTTGCTGACACGGTCTTCCTGTACAAGACTCTTGTTAACTTCGATACCGCTGATGTTTTCATTGAACGTTGCTGTGATCTCGCTATTGTACTTACGCGCTTCACGTGAAAAGCGGAGTATCAGCATACGAATCTTTAAAGAAACAAACATCAGTACCGGTATCGTAACAAGCACAATGAGAGCAAGCTTCCAGTTAAAGGCGAGCATAGCTGCTGCGGAGAATATTATCATTCCCGATCCCCAGATGAACTCTATCATACCCCACGAGATAAGTTCGGTCACCTTGTTAGAGTCGGATGTGATCCTCGAGAGCAGCCAGCCGAGTGCAGCTTTATCATAATATGAGAATGAAAGCTCCTGCAGCTTTTCGAATAATTGCTGACGGAGGTCATACATTACATATTCCTGTATCCTTCCTGCAAATACGATAAAGCAATAAACACCGCCGGCTATAACCAGCCCCAGACCAAGGAATATCCAGAAGTAATCCCATACTCCGGACATATCCGGTTCATAGGGCCTGCCATCCGCCATTGCATCTCTGTACTCCCCAACCGAAGGCACTACTACGTTATCGAGAAAGTTCTTCCATGTGATTGGCAGCAGAGCTTCCGCTGCTGCAACAACGCTCACGAAGACTATGAACCCGATAACCCAGCTTTTGTATTTCCAACTGTACTTTATCAGACGCTTCATGAAGGGAAGCAGAGCTCCCTTCGTTTTGTACGTCTTCTCCTGTAGTTTTGACATTTTTGTATATTATTAAAATCATTTCTTTTAAAATTTTATTGAAACGCTTCCGTTTCGCTTCTGATTTCATCTTCGACCGATACCTGTATATCGAATATCTTTTTATAGAATCCGTCTTTTGCAATCAGTTCTTCGTGCGTACCCATATCCACAATTTTACCTTTATCGAGAACGATGATCCAATCGCAATCCTGAATGGATGTTATCCTATGCGCGATCACAAAGGTTGTTTTACCATTCATTGATTTGCGAAGAGCCTTTTGAATCTCGAATTCAGTTTCGGTATCTACAGAAGATGTCGAATCATCAAGAATAAATATATCGGGGTTTTTCAGCAAAGTCCTCGCTATTGTCACTCTCTGCTTCTGTCCGCCCGAGAGCGTAACACCTTTTTCACCGACAACAGTCTCATAAGACTGAGGGAATATCTCGGTGATAATGTTGTGAATGCTTGCATCCTTGGCTGCCTGAATTACTTCATCTACGTGTGTATCCGGCACTCCATATGCTATATTATCTTTCAAGGTTGTAGAGAAAAGAAACGGTTTTTGCAGAACTACACCAATCCTCTTTCTCAGATATTCCTTTGAATAATTATTCAGCTTAACACC
>CALGOI010000249.1 GCA_937959065.1 uncultured Ignavibacteriota bacterium
TCTTATTTTTAACAAAAGAAATTCAATGGGACTTTTCTCTTCACGAACGTCTAAACTTGTATTCATACCTCTCCTAGTCTTTGTAGTATTATATGCAATACTTCTCATACCAATACCCGATACGGATAATTTTCAACCTTCTGACAAAAAACCTTTTGTCTGGGACAGGGACGCAATGTGGGACGGACTCGAAGCGCAGTTCAAAGCCAACCTCAGCATAGGATGTGATTCTTTGTCATCAGTTATAGACAGCGCATTCCGTGAACTCGATTCCATTGTTGTTTACGCCGCTAACCGGAAGCTTTCTCCCTCGGCACAGGTACTCGATACGATTGAATTAAGATTATTCCGTCTGGCATCTATGGTAGCCGTTTGCAGCGACCGTATTATGGAGTTCGCAGCTAAAACGAACGTTATCCGGCTGATGGTAAAGAACCAGTCTGCCGAATGGGATATGAACGACAGGGAAGTGCGCTTTAGAATGTACCGGTTGCTCTACGGAGGCAGGATAGCTCTTGAACAGGTAATGCTTCAGGCGCCAAAAGAAAAGATCCCCATGATCATTCGCGGCAGTGAGGAGATGTCCTGGACACCTGCGGGCAGGTACGAAATGTTTTGCCTTAACAGCGGTGATATCCGTGTTCCGAGAGGCGGTGGTTCTGTATCAGCGCTTATCGCGAGAGGTAGTGACTTCCCGGGTAACTTCTCTCACGTTGCCCTGGTTTATGTCGACGAGAATACACACAAAATTTACACCGTCGAATCCCACATAGAGATCGGCGCGGCAGTATCAACTATCGAAGAGTATCTCGCCGACAAAAAATACCGCGTGATGATACTTCGTCCTAAAGCTTATATCCCGGAATTTAAAACAAATAAACTCCTCCCGCACCAGGCAGCGCTTATGGCTTATGAGCAGGTGAAGACAGGTAACATCCCGTATGATTTTGAGATGAACTTCAACGACCCGTCTAAACTTTTCTGCTCTGAAATAGCGTATGCATATTATAAACAATATGGTATTGAGTTATGGTCGGGAATATCGACAATCTCATCAAAAGGTGTTGCGCAGTGGTTGTACTCTGTGGGAGTCCGGAATTTCGAAACACACGAACCGTCCGACCTGGAATATGACCCACAGCTTACTGTTGTTGCCGAGCTCCGAAATCACTTTACGAACGCCATAAGGATGACGCGGTTCTCGATGTTATGCTTGAAGATGCTACTGAAAAAGGTGAAAGGCTTGAGTACAAATGGTACATGCTCCCGTTCGCGAGAGTAGTGAAACTCTACAGTCTTGCACTTAACTGGTTCGGTAAAGACGGACCGATTCCCGAGGGTATGTCACCTGAAGCTGCATTGCGTGTCAGTGAGTTCGAAAGTAACTTTAATAAGATCAAGAAGCGGCTCAACGAAATGGCAGAAGATTTTAGAAAGAAAGAGGGCTATACTCCGCCGTACTGGCAATTAGTTAAAATGGCTAAAACTGCGAAGGACGAAGTATTATAAAATATTTTAAATTATAAATTTAAACATTTTACTAAGGTGTATATACAAAAACACTTCAGAGAAGAAGATGAGCAGGAAATCGAAAGCTTCAACAAAGCTAACAGCTTCGTAA
>CALGOI010000250.1 GCA_937959065.1 uncultured Ignavibacteriota bacterium
TCGATATACGATTATCTTATAATAGAATTATACTTTGCGGCTGTCTTGTTTATTGGATTTCGCACAAAATCTTCAGATAAAAGCGCGGTAGATTATCTTGTGGCAGGACGGGTCTTAACGCTTCCTGCATTCGTCGCGACGCTTGTTTCAACATTTTACGGAGGTATTCTTGGTGTCGGTGAGTTCACTTACCGGTTCGGTATTTCCAGCTGGTTTCTGAATGCATTTCCATATTACTTTTTCATCGTAATATTCGCGTTATTCCTTTCTAAAAAGATAAGAAAAACCGAATTGTTTACAATTCCTGACAAACTTGAATTAACATACGGGAAAAAGGTAAGCATCTTCGGTGCAATTTTGATATTTTTTCTTGTAACTCCCGCGCCGTATGTATTAATGCTCGGAATAATTACCCAGGTCATATTTGATATTCCGTTACTACCGGGTATTTTAATATGTCTCGCTATTTCGGTTATTTACCTTTTTAAAGGCGGATTACTTGCCGATGTACGCGTAAATGTTCTCGAATTTGTGCTAATGTTCGTTGGTTTTGGTATGATACTACCGTTCTGTTTTTATGAGCTTGGAGGATTTGATTACCTAGCAGCAAACCTACCTCCGGAGCAGTTAAGTTTGACGGGCGGAAATTCACTCCAGTACATATTGGTCTGGTTCTTTATTGGAGCCTGGGCGCTAGTGGATCCGTCATTTCACCAGCGCTGCTACGCCGCAAAAAATGAGTCTACTGCGAGAAATGGAGTACTAATATCACTGATATTTTGGTTTATTTTTGATTTTTTAACTACTACGGCAGGACTTTATGCGCGGGCAGACATACAGAACATAGAAAATCCAGCTATGTCCTATCCGCTGCTTGCTGATAAAATAATGCCGCCAATAGCGAAGGGTTTATTTTTTACGGGAATGATAGCAGCTATAATGTCTACAACACATTCTTACATTTTTATTTCAGCCACTACACTTGGAAAGGATATCATTGCCAAACTGAAGAATGTAGTAGATACTGATAATAAATTCTCAAAACTGGGTATAATCATATCGTCAGTTGTCTCAGTACTTATTGTAATGTGGATTCCTTCAGTTGTTAATATATGGTATACTATCGGAAGTGTGATCATACCTGCGTTGTTGATAAGCATTCTCTCTTCATACTCGGAAAAATTCCGAATTGCACCGACATTTATATTAATGGCAATGACTGCTTCTTTCACCATTTCATTACTGTCTTTATTATATGGTCAGTTCAATCTGATAGATGGTTATCCTGTTTATCCTCTGAATATTGAGCCAATGTATCCCGGGTTATTCGCGGGAATTATTGTATATCTCTCAGGTTACATTCAAAAATGCATCTCTAATAAAACCGGGGTATCTGGTTGAGATATATTTTAAAAATATTACCGCTTATCGCTTTGTTTGGAATAGCAGGATGTAATGACTCTCTTGCCCAGATAACATCAGACAGCAGTGTAAGTGTAGTAGAACTTGACCTGAAACAGCCAGAGTATCTGGACAGCACTAATTTCAATTTATTCCCTAAGAAATTCAATCACCCAAAGATCGGACTCGTACTTAGCGGCGGCGGGGCAAGGGGCATTTCACAGATCGGTGTGTTAAAGGTATTTGAGGAGAATAACATTGATGTTGACCTGATAGTGGGTACAAGTATTGGCAGTATTGTAGGTGGATTGTATTCTTCCGGTTACTCGGCAGATGAGCTTCGAAACTCATTCAATTCCATCGATTGGAACGAAGTAATTTCCTTATCGGATAAATACCAGAGAAAAAGTCTTTTCGTGGAGCAGAAGAAAATACAGGATAAGAGTTTACTGACATTATCACTGGATGGATTTACACCCGTACTTCCGTCCTCCGTTTCCAGCGGTCAGCAGATAACAGAAATGCTCAATGTGCTGTCATTTAATTCGAAGTATAAATCACCCGAAAGTTTTCTTAAGCTCAAATACCCTTTTGCTGCTGTATCAACGGACATCGAGACAGGCGAACAAATTGTGCTAACTACGGGAAGCCTGACTGAAGCAATGAAGGCTTCATCTACCGTGCCAATTTTATTCGCTCCTACAAAAGTAAACGGACGTAATCTTGTAGACGGCGGACTAACCTCAAATATTCCTGTGGATGTAGCAAACGATCTTGGAGCTGAATTCACTATAGTGGTTAATACAACAACGCCTTTAAAAGACTCTGACGAATTAAGCGATCCCTTGAATTCCGTCGACCAGGTTCTGTCTATATCACTTCAAAAGCTAAATGAACTTCAGCTCGACAAAGCTGATATTGTCCTTACACCAAAGTTAGGGAAATATCAAAACTCGGATTACTCTGATGTTGACTATCTTGTGGAGAAAGGAAAAGAAGTCGCTGAAAATAACCTTCAATTAATTCTTGCAAAAATTGATTCCCTTGAAGTCAATTCATCAAAATATTTTAATAACTTCATTACCAACCCTGAGATTATACTTGATTCCCCGGTATTGCCCGACAGCATCGAAAGCGAAATTATAAGTGCTTCAACCAAAGAGTTTGTAAAGTTTACAGAAATTGAGAAATTCCTGAAGAAATTATACAGAACCGGTTATTACAAGAGAGTATGGGCGGAAGTTTACCGTGATTATCAGGGAGCAAAGATCAAATACTGCTTTGAGGAATTCCCGGTATTCAAAGAATTTTCAGCAAACTCAACTTACTCATTTGTAGATAATATTCTTCGTGAATTTGAAAGCGAGCATTACGGTGAAACCATAAACAGCATAGCCGGGAAAAAATTATACGAAGATATTTTGAGCGAACTCAGAGACAACGGCTACTCATTGGTTAGCATTAATAGATTTTTCATCGATACTGACGGCATATTGAATATTCAATTTTCTGACGGAAGAGTATCAGAAATAAACCTGACCGGTAATACTGTAACCAATGAAGCACTAATCTACAGAGAGCTTGCCGTTAAGGATAACAAGGTAGCAACCAGAAACGAAGTCGAGCAGAGTCTCAAAAACCTTTTCAGTACTAACTTGTTTAGACAAGTCACAATCGATGCATATCCCTATAACAATGACCTTTTAACCGGGTTAAAAGTGAATGTTGTTGAGCGAAGCCCGAGGAATCTCCGCTTAGCAGGTCGTGTGGATAATGAAAGGAAAGTACAGGTACTGCTCGACATCCGTGACGAAAACATTTTCGGAAGCGGTAATGAGATAGGATTAACAGCATCTATCGGACCAAGGGACAGATTGTACAAAGCAGAATTCCGTTCGAATAGATTCTTTAATACATACCTGACATATAATTTATCGGCTTACTTTAGGTTCAATGACGTCAACCTTTATCAGGAAAGTATCAACAATCAGGACAATACGTTTGAAATAGACAAAATAGCTGAATACAGGGAGGAAAGATTAGGCGCTTCATTCCTGCTTGGCATGCAGTTGGAAAGACAGGGAGTCCTATTCTCACAGATCATCCTGGAAGAACTCGATCTTCGCTTTATCGAAGGGACAGGAAACCTCGTCAATGATGCAAGAGTAATTAAACTAAGATTCGGCGGCAGTATCGACTCTCAGGATAAGATCCCATTCCCTACTGAAGGTTCTCTAATCGATTTTTATTACGAGACAGCCCAGGAAAACATAGGCAGCGAGATCGGTTTTTCAAAAATGTTCATTAATTTCGAGCATTACTTCCTTCTCGATAAATATAACAATCTTCGTCCAAAAATTGTTTTTGGTTTTGCAGATAAAACAACTCCAATTCAGGACATGTTCTCAATGGGCGGACAAAATTCTTTCTTCGGAATGTTCCAGGATGAGCTTAGGGGTAACCAGATTTTCACAGCTTCTATGGAGTACAGGTTTAATTCACCCATAAAGCTCTTTTTTGATACATATCTCAAATTCAGATATGACCTCGGCAGAGTTTGGGAAAATACAGAAGCGGTAAGATTCAAAGATCTGCGGCACGGCATAGGGGCAACTCTTGCTTTTAATACTCCAATAGGAGAAGCTAGTGTCTCAGTTGGAAAGACATTCCTCATCCAAAAGGGAATAAACAAGGA
>CALGOI010000251.1 GCA_937959065.1 uncultured Ignavibacteriota bacterium
GAGAGCTTCAAATATTCGGAGTATTTATGGACATCATAACAACCATCGCTTTCTTTTGCATGTTACTCAGCATTATAGCTATCATTGTCGGTCTTGTCTCTCCAAGTACTGTGCTACCAGTTATAAAAGCTAAAAATCGAGAGAATGTATTTTTTATTTACATACCCGTTTTTATGGCGTCATGCGTATTTTTCTACAATGTAGCCCCTGATTATTCGGAGGTAGACTCCGCTAATTCACATGCTAGTCAAACCACCTCAACCCCAAAAGAAACCGATGAAGAAATAATATTCTCGTCGTCTTCATCTAGTACTAAAACCAGCACTCCTGCTCCGATATCAAAAGGTAGATGGGACCTATCTTATTCGGTTTCACCTATGGATGATTCCAGGACCGTTGTTCTAAAATTAGATGCTGAAAACGTGATCCAAGGCTGGCCTGATAAGACTGAGCTGCCTTACATGATAATCAGATGCAAGGAAAACAAGACAGAGTTATATATAAGAACCGGCATGTCCGCGATGCCGGAATATGGCCTTTACAATGAAAACACGGTTCGTATTCGGGTTGACGATAATAAGCCGTATAAAGAGCGCTGGAGTGAATCCACAGATAATGAAGCCCTTTTTGCTCCCAATGCTATTGGCTTGGCAAAGAAATTAAATAAAGCTGAAAGGATGTTATTTGAATTCACGCCCTACAACTCAAACTCACAGCTTGCCGAGTTTGACGTTCGTGGTCTGAATTATTATCTCTCGGAAATAGCTGATACGTGTAATTGGAAAATATAAAGCAAGCTGATGAACCATAAATTCTCGGAGAACGATTTAAAGTGGCGTGAGCTCAACAGACAGCGGCTTGAGCACGCATCAAAACTGAATTGGGGCTTCTACAGGAATACGACCCTAGAAATGTACTATCTGCTCAGGGAAGAGAATAGAGACAAACAGGCTTTAGGAGTGCTTTTGGAAATATGCTATCTGGACCTTAATGGTCCACAAAATAGTGAAAACTTGATTGACCAACCCGATTTATTAGAAAAATATCCTCCGTGGGATCTAAAGGTATCATTCCTCGCGCCGAAATTAATTGAATGGATAAACGAACTAAAGAATGAGCTTAATATGACGCGTGAAGATATACACAAAGCGTATATGTGGGCAGCAGAATCAAATTATAAAAATCTTCAGCTCCCTGTTAGCCCGGACAAAGCATGGGAAACGCTGAGTAAGGAGCTCGGGTTATAGACTGTCTCTGTAGGGGAGCGGAGGCAGACAATGAAAGTAATAATATGCGGATCGCCGCATTGGAATTTTGATACGATGATAGAGCGTGACATTGTAGATCTCCGTGCCGAAGCCATGAAGTCCGGCACGAAGCTCATGATAATTCACGGCGGAGAGCCCGGAGCCGAGTCTACGGCCCACCGGATTTGCAGGGACCAGGGCATAGATGTAATAGTGCACGAAGCGGTCAAGCGACGCGGTCCCGATTCACTGTTCAGGCGCAATTCCATAATGCTCAGCTACCACAATCCGGACCTCGTTGTTTGCTATGCGCCGGTAGTTAGCGAATCGGCTGTTGTATCCGACATGCTCATCCGGGCTAGGGCGAGGGGCTGCGACATCAGAGCTGTAGACAGAAAGTCTCTAGATGCGAGGTATAATCCGACAATTTCGGGACGTTGAAAATATGGACATATTTATAGGCGGACTAATAGGAATATCTGGAATCATAATCGGATCAATTCTCACGGGCTATAGAGAATTAAGCACTTTCAGAAGAGAAAGGCTGGAACATATTGCTTTCGAGGTCGGTAAAATGAACATATTAATGAATAACTATCATGAAACAGCAATCAAAATCGTAAAAAGCGAGCCAGCTGATTTTTCAGGAGTAGATGAATTTTTTAAATTGAGCGACCAAATAAAAACTAAAAGCAAAGAATTAAACACCATGCTGTTACTACATGCATCAGCAATTGACGTTCAAATAGATATATACGCAAAGAAGCTCAACACCTATATAGAGGAGAGCGCAAATCTAATGCATTTGCTAACCAAGGATAAAATAACAGAATCTGAATTTGAAACCAAAACCAACCAGCTATTTCAAGCGGTAGAGACAGGAACTGATGATATGATAAAAGCGATTTCTTCTGAAATTTACGACAAAAACATAATCAGAAAGTTAAATAGGTTGAAGCGATGGCCCTCTTCCCTCATCCGAAAAAAGTAAAGAAAGGTCAGAAGCAATACTGGCATATACGCTTCAGGGTCCCGACTGGAGAAAGGGACAAGAACGGAAACCTGAAATATAAAAACCTGGAGCGCTCTATTGGCCAGGTCGGCAAAATGACCAAGGCCCAGGCCCAGGACATTCACGACCGGGAAAGATTAAGGATAAAAGGGGAAGGTATTGTCCAGGCACCAACTCTATCTGAATTCTCTCATGACTTTATAAAGCAGAAAAGGGACGTTGAGAAAATACGATCTGTCGATCGTTATATATATTCGATAAAGCAGCTGTCCGAATTTTTCGGACGACTGACGAAGCTGGACGAGATTACGCCTAAGAAGATCGACGAATATAAAGCTCGCAGACTGAATGATGTGAGCCCAGGAACAGTTAACCGTGAGCTGCAATGCCTGAGAGCCATGATTAATCTCGCTGCAAAATGGAATCAGTTCAGGGGAGTTAACCCCGTATCAAAAGCCGGCACGCTTAAGGAGGTACGCGAGGAGCTCAAGGCTGTAACATACGAGGAAGAAGACAAACTACTGGCCGCTCTCAATCCCAATGTAGCCCGCATAATTGAATTCGCGCCTAATACCGGAATGAGAATCGGAGAAATCATAAAACTAGAGTTGAAAGCGATCGACTACAGCATGGAGCCTCCCAGAGCGAAAATAGCAGCGACCGAGCAGAAGGGAAAGCGCTTCCGGGAAGTACCGTTAAATGAGCGCGCCCTCCAGCTCATAGATGAAGCTATGGCATTCGCCCGGAAATTCAATAAAGAGCCCGATGTGATTTTTCTGAACACTAAAGGGAAACCCTATAAAAGCCACGACTCAATTTATCCGACCGTGATACGCGCTTGTAAAAAAGCGGGCATAAGAAAAATAAATCCGCACCTGTTACGGCACACTTTTATCACCCGCGCGATCGAGAGCGGAAAAGTGGACCCGATCGCAGTAAAGGAAGTCGTCGGACACGCCGATATTAAAACCCTCCTGCGCTATGTCCATTTAAGGGACTCGAAAGTAACCGCTGTTAATTCCGTTATGAGAGATAAAAAGAAGGATAAATCCGTAGCCTGAGCCAAATTCTGGACGTATTGTGGACGTAAATTAATATTTCAGACCTTTCGCAATTTCCGAAAAGTTACCGTATCTGTTTCTTATTATTGGAAAAAACTGGCGGAGCCGACGGGATTTGAACCCGCGACCTCTGGCTTGACAGAGCGGATACTCCGCTTTTCTAACTAACCGCTATCATTGGATTTTAAATAATTGCGGGTACTTGCGAAAGTTGTAAAAGATGTGTGAGGCGAGAATATATGCAAATGGTTCATATTGTGGATGTAAAATGGATGTAGTTTTATAGCCTCTAATAGTAATCATATAGTTCTACAAACTTTATGAAAATATTTTCTCCGCCATCGTCAATATACTGCACACCCAAGTTTCTCATAAAGAAATCAATGCGCTCTATTCCGTCAGTCAGATCGAAATCATAATTATTGTACTTATCATCGAAATACTTAATCAAGTCCATAGTACATGAATTAATGAAAGGTGGCAGATTGAATATAGCTCTTTCCGCCAAATTGTCATACTCGTGAACTAAAGCATAGTAATGGGCAATAGCATACGGAATAACTCCGAAAACAACATTCCATTCTTTTATAAATGTATCTCTATCTATTTGTTTTTCGTTAAATAACTTGGTTTGTGTACTGATGATATTTTCGTAACTCTTATCATTAAATATCCTGTTATAATTCTCGAAGTTTTCCTCAATTCTTTGTATATACAAATCTGATAAATCGCCAAATACATTATTGATAATTTCGTAAGCGAACCTATCACAATAATATTCGTGATACAGTTCGTAAAGGATATCCATGTAGTCACGTTTCGACCGGGACATATCTGAATAATCGGCCTTCATAATATCGCAATTTAGATGAGCCTGCTCGTGCAGATATATCAAGTATCTTAAATGCATATCCCATCCTTCCGTATATATATATGGGGACAAGACTAAGATCTTCTCATCATCTACATTAATTATCTTTGCCGTTACGTGTATACTTGATTCCGAGCTGCCCCGTTGAATATTAAAGCTCGGATCTGAAGTTAGACGCTGTATAGTTGTTTGAAAGTCTGCGGGAATTATAATTCTGTTAATTCTAGGAATAAATTCTGATTTTTTGTAAATTGATGAGAATATCGACAGCTCGGCTTTTATTTGTTCATTTTGTTCCTCTGTTCCAATCTCGATATCAATTTCTAACATTAATTCTTCTAAGCTCTAAATAATATCTTTATCCGGCTGCTTTTGTTCTTTTGTTTCCATGCTTTTTAGGCCTTATGCGTTTATTTACTCCTGACAGTGCGGTTTTAAAAGGCTTGTTTGCAATTTTCTGAGCCTCGATTACCTGGTCCGCTACATTCTGCGGCAGCGCCTCCAGCGAGTCTCGGGCCACGGCTATGGCCTCAAATGCCTGCGTATCCCTCGGAAAATCTCCGAGCTCTGCCAGTATGGGATCCATCAGGTTCGGATATTTCTCGGGGTTCTCGATGCTGTCGAGACTCAGCTCAATGCCAAGCTCGTACTGTACGATTTCCCTTCCATGTCTGGCGTAGAATCCGGTCAATTCCGATGCTGTAAGGTGTCTGAGCCACGGAAATTCTTTATACGGCATCTTATAAGGCTTGCCCTCTATTTCGAGCGTGACGCCGTTCGCGCCGACTCCGAGGACTTTAACTCTTTTTCCTTTTTCTCCAAAAGGCTTTAATCTCATTTTCGTTCTCCCTGCATAGTTTTAAGATTACATTTATTTCATGAGCTTTGAAAGGAGCCTTTTTCGCTACCTCTATTTCCGGCTCCATCCATACCTTGACTTCCCTTCCGTCATTGTGCTCAACGTGAACGTGCATCCTGTCTTCTTCCCTTGAGTAAAAATGAATTCTGTATTGCTTATTTCTGGTAACTTCGGGACTCATCTTTTTTCCTTCCTTGTCTCTCTCATCTTAGTAATAATTATAGCATCATGATGTCATGTTGTCAAGTAAATAATACACATTTTTTTCAAATAGGAAAAAATACACTGAGTTATTTTTTGGGGTAGGATTCCATGAATTCCGTAATCAAATCTTCCAAGATAACATTCATGGATTTACCTTCTTTAAGAGCTATTTGCCTTAGCTTTTTAAGTTTTTTCTCGGGAAGCCGTAACGAGGTTGTAGTTATTTTTTCCTTCGGGTCTCTCTTGCTTTGTTTGACTCCCATATACTAAAAATATCACCATAGTATCATGATGTCAATTTTGATTTTTCAGTCCAATGTTGACATCATACCTTCATGATGTTATATATATTTTATGAAAAACGATAAGGATGTTAACGATATTTCCGACGAACTTATCAAGCGTTTGGAAAGCCTATATTCCTCTTGGGCATCATTGTCTGAATTGTCGGGCTCCCTTCCCCGTAATCTAAAAGACGTGTGTAACGAGCAATACCCTTTTCAGAAAAATTTCAATGACTTGTCGGTAGATATTTTCAAGTGGGTTGAAAACGTTAAAAAGACGCTAGCGTAGCGTGGATCTCGTTGATGCATATTACTATTCTAATCAATTTCTCCTCCCGTTCCTTACCCCCATCTCTCTAAGCATCCTTTCCTGATTCTGGAGTATCAGGGCTATGTTTATTTCTATTGATTGCAGTCTTTTCTCAAGCTCTTTTATGGACATCTTGTTTTCCGCCGCCTGATCCTTATTAAGAGCGATGTTCCTTTCTAGGAGCGGCTGATGCTTCGCAAACGGGGCTTCGGCAATTATCATATCAACGAAATATGCCCTGCCGACAGCAAAGAAAACCAGACCGCTAAAGATGATAGTAATGGCGATCTGAACTATATATTTCGAGTATGATTGTCCGTTGTCCAGAGGCAGAAAAGCCGATTTGTTATCCTTCTTATTCCGGTTTTTAGGAGCGCAAAATTCATCTCTACTCATTTGTCGTCCTCCTGTTTAGCTTCTATTTGTAACCTTTATGTCGTATGTCTCGCTCATGTTTAATTACACGTTATACAAATATCACTATTTGGACCCCATCCGGTGACCGATTTGTAATTCATCCAGTCGCTACGCTGTACGTCCTGCCAATACCAGATATTCGTGGTTACCTTCCAGAGATTATTATTAAACGCATTACTGTTATCGCCGACTGTATCGGTTTTCAATGGCCACACGTTCGGGTTTCTCGAATAGAACACATTGCCCGTAAAAGCGTTTGACGGGCTGTTGTTTACTCTAACCATGTAAAACTTGTCATTATCGGTTTCCACGGGCCACGAATGAATTCTGAATGTATTATCTTTAACCGTGTTGCTCTCGGCGTTATGCCAGAACGCGATGCCCCATGCGTTCCCTTCTATCCGGTTCCCTTCGAGCACGAGACTTTGTATCTTTCCGGTAGTTCCGCAAGAGTTACCGTTCAGCTGTATTCCGGCTCCGCCGTGGTTCCTAATCTCATTATTTTTTACCGAGCCGTTATTGATTCCGTGAGTACAAAATTTGTGAGTAGAGAAATAAACCCCGTGACACATCTTAGGGCTTTCCACGCTGTTATATAGACACTTGCCCGTTCCTATGCCGTTATGCTCAATCACGTTGTTTTCTATTACCGTATTCACTATATCGGCTGTCGTGGCCCCTGAGACAGACTGAACCTCGATACCGGAATAGGCGTTGTCGTGAATGTAATTATTTCGAATCGTATTATTACCTT
Source organism: uncultured Ignavibacteriota bacterium (assembly GCA_937959065.1). Classification (GTDB taxonomy): domain Bacteria; phylum Bacteroidota; class Ignavibacteria; order Tepidaquicellales; family Tepidaquicellaceae; genus JAEYVS01. The sequence continues at coordinate 7,020 of CALGOI010000251.1, forward strand.
TTCGGATATCAATGCCGTTAGAACCTTTTGAGCCTGTAATTTCAAACCCCTCAATAATCCACCACTCAGCTTCTAGCTTTATTCTCGCTGTGCTTCCGGCGTTGGTAGAAAAATCAATAACCGGATTGTGTCCGGGGTACGGCATTAAGGTTATGGGCTGCACCGGCGTTCCGCTCGTGCTTATGCTGAGGTTAGTGTTATATGTTCCGTTCTTAACAAGAATCATCCACCCCGGCTGTGAAGCGTCCGTCGCCTGTCTGATCGTCGTATAGTCTCCGCTGCCCAAAGGGTCTACTATTTTGATTTCGGGTAAACGTTCGGGCGGACAGACCGGGCAAGCCGGACAGATGCTGCACTGCACCTGAACCGAGTCGCCCGGATTGATTAGTGTCTGCCCGTAAGCGGGTCCCGTAGCAAAGGCTATTAATAGAAAAAGAACCAACGGTATTTTCATGTTTACCTCGCTATCTGCAGCCGTGATTGTCTCATGTAGTCAATCTTTGCGCTTTTATTCGCTGCGGCCAGATTCTGTATATTCACATGGCAAGACTGAAAATCAGCTGGAAGATCTGTCGTATGTGTAGCAACAAGCGCATAATCGCCTGTTCCAGCCTTCATATAAAACCGCACGTCCGAAGCGTCTCGCCTTACGAGCATCCTTATCCATCCCGTTGTTACCGTTACCCCTGTGTCTGTTTCTGTCTGTCCCGCCTCTCCGGTTCCGTCCCTCGTGATAGCCTGCCAGTTTGTATCTGTAGCCGAATCGTACTCTATGAAGGCCACATTATTGCCATTCGGCGTATCGGCCTCCGACTGCATACCAGCCGTCAACAACGTGTCCGTAGTCTGGTCAAGTTTAAATATGACTTCGCACGTCCAGGGAGCGGTAGCCGTAAACGTGCCTCGGCTCGAGGAACCTGAGTGCATAAATACATAAGAGTTTGAGTTTATCGTCGTGCCTGTAGCAATTTCCAATATACCGGGATGGTCAGCTTCACCGTCTCTACCTGTTAGATTTCCGCCCCTGTTCAGAGTACCGCCAAAAGCGTCAATCTCGGACATATCAAGCGCAAGCCAGAAATCAGCCGTGTTTCCGGGGTGCATCGGAGTCCATTCATAGTACCCCTGATTGTTATTACAGAAGTACATACTGCCCGCGGTATTAGTGGCCTTTACGTATTTAGTGTCTCCAGTGTTAGCTGATGTACAGGTTCCGAGTGTTGTAATCGGAGTATAAGTTACTTCGTCCGTGAATATATCCGCAACCGCAAGGGAGGCCGTTCCAATGTCATATGTACTATCCGACATTGGCGTTAAGTCTCCAGCCGGAACAAGCTCCCATCTTTCGGTAAGAGTGGTTCCATCTCTCGTCAACATCGTGAACGACATAGATACGTTTGACGCATCAGGCGTCCCTCGTATATGCCCGCGCCAGCCGGAACCCATAGCAGGGCCGGAACCATTGTAATACCAGCTGCCGTATTCAGTACATAACGAGTTTGCCGGAGCTATTGATCTTGAAGCTTCCGTACCCCCGCCACACGCACCAAAGAATATAGCTCCGTCCGTCAGAGTGTTACTGAAAGAGACATTCCCAAAATAAGTTGCGCCGGTACTTATAGCTTCAATTGATTCGACACCGGCCAATCTAGAAGATGCCCCAAGAAGAAAATAACCTGACGGCATATTAAGACTGTTAAGGATTGTCGGAGAATCCAGAGTCTTATTTTCTAAAGTTTCCGCAGCGTCGCGAGTGGTTACCGTTCCGCTCGTCGGAAAAGTCACCGAAGGAAAACACGCTCCGGACGTGCATTGTCCTACCTGCTCTATGTCTCCGCTTCCTCCTCCGCCTCCATAGTTAAAAAGAGGGCTGAACGGGTCCGCGGTGTATTCCTGAGCATAAGAGCTCACCGCGAATAATATCAGGCATATTAAGCCGATCAGGTTTTTCATCTTATTCTCGCCCCCGTAGCAATACATTCAAAAGTGGTGCTGTTGCCGGCAGTCGCGTTTTTAAGGTAGATCTCGAGTATCTCAACCTTATCGTTTGTGTTTATTACAGCGGTGTTATTCGGTTGCACTACTATGTCGAGCTGCTCTGTACCGGCTGAGTCCTTTAGCACGTAAGGGATCACGTCCTGCTCGCTCGTAGGATAAGCGAGTATTTTGAAGTGGAGATTGTTGGCGCCGCCCGTGTTATAGATAAACAGTGTTTTCTCGCCGGTTTTAAAAGCCTGGCCCCATCTGCAATTAGCCGAGCCGGTCGCTGGGTAAGCGTCGTTCGTCGGCCCTCCCGAAATTACCTGTGATCCCCAGAAACCGTCCGTATCCTTAAATCTCTGGAACTCGGCAGCACCCGCAAATGAACAAAGAGTGAAGGTTAGAATTAAACATAAAATTATCTTTCTCACTTGTTGCCTCCATAAAAAAAGCCCCCGGACCAGATTATTAAAACCTGATGCGGGGGCTCGATTTGTTCGATACCCTTTTTAAATTTCTATTACACTTATATTACTTTATGAACGCTTTTTATTCAACGCTCTTACGGACGATTTAACCCTGATTCCGTTTTTCTTTCTCTTTTAATCTGTCTTTCCTTATAACTCGTATGGGTTTATTGTCAGCACCCATCCTGTCCTTTATTTTTGACTTTGCCTTGCTAAGATCAATTGAATTCGCCTGGGCGTCACCGACTATTTCATCATTATCAAAATCGATCTCGTCAGGGCTGTCTAC
>CALGOI010000252.1 GCA_937959065.1 uncultured Ignavibacteriota bacterium
AAACCAAAGACCCTTCATTTCTAATGCCTTGCCTAAATTTAAATGAGCAAACTCACCATTTTCGTACCTTTTTGAATTTATTGCTAACTCTAGCCAGGTAATCGCCTCATCTACATTTCCCTGCTGCATCAGGTAAGCCCCGATATCGTTATATGGATTACCATAATCCGGATCGAGGTCTATAGCGTTCTTACATTTTTCAATGGCCCTTTCAAGGTCACCCTTGAAACTGTATGTCCATCCTAGGAAAGTAAATGCTTCTGCAGTCGGGTAAACATCTATTGATTTTTCATAGTTCTTAATTGCATCATCATATTTTCCTCTCATTTGACATAGGTATCCTTTATAAAAATACTCTCTGGACAGGTCGATTATGTTTTTGTTATCATTGTTCATATCAATATCCTCCTAATAATCTAACCTAGCCCTGTAACCAAAAGTTTCTTATTCAAACATAATGCAAACTACCCTAATTTTCAAGTGTATATTTTCAATGAAATTTGTTAATTTTATGGAATTAAGCCACATTTTCCATATTTTAATCTCAAAAATCAACTAAATCCATTCCAGATATGATAATTGATACTCATGCTCACTTATATTATGATAATATAGTAACTTATCTTGATGAAATCATACGAAGAGCTGCAGATGCAGGAATTGAACGCATTATTGTGCCTGCTGTAGATCTGAAAACATCAATTGAAATCATCCATCTTAGTGAAAAACATGATATTATTTATTGTGCTATAGGATTTCACCCGTGTGATGTCCAAAAATCGAAAATTTCAGATATCGATGAACTTGAAAAGCTCACATCACACGAAAAAGTCGTTGCAATTGGTGAAACAGGGCTGGATTATTACTGGGATAAATCAACTATTGACCTTCAAAAGGAGTTTTTTAACCTGCAGATAGATCTCGCTAAAGATAAAGGGCTTCCAATAGTAATCCATACAAGGGATTCCACTGCGGATGCTATCGAAATTATATCAAATAAATACGATGATTCTTTATCCGGGCAGTTTCATTGCTTTGGAGGGAATAAAGAAGATGCTGAAAAAGTACTCGAAATGAAAAACTTTTACATCTCGTTTTGCGGTAACGTTACATTCAAGAACTTCAAAGAGCTGGATGTTGTAGAATTCGTCCCCTCGAAAAGAATGCTTTCTGAAACAGACTCTCCTTTTCTCACCCCGGAACCTAACCGAGGAAAGCCAAATGAGCCGTCTAATATAATATATACAATCAGGAAAATTGCTGAAATAAAACAAAAGGATGAGGGACAACTTAAAGAAGAATTGAAACAAAATGCCATAAATCTTTTTAAAAAATTAGCGTAAATAGATTTATTGTTTTTTTTATATAACTTATATTCTTTAAACAAACAAAGCACAGTTATGAGAAGATTTCCACTCTTTAAGCAAGATTACGGTTCAGGTGGAGCTCCACCTCCCCCGCCGCCATCTACTTTTAATACACCGCCCCCTCCCCCTCCAACAGGTGGACAGGGAGCGTCATCAGGTGATAGCGCCAGTTCTGCTGCAATTATTGCATTAGTATTAGGCATAGCATCCTGGATTTGCAGTCTTGGTCTTTTAACAGGGATTCCGGCGTGGATTGTCGGGAAAAAAGAAATTGATGCCATTAACGAAGGCAGGTCACCTCAAGCAGGTAAACTAATGGCGCAAATAGGTATGTGGCTTGGTATTATTATGACAATCCTGAGTATTATTGCGCTGATAATTGTTGTGTTGTATTTTATCTTTGTCGGTGGTTTGATCTTTATGAGCCAGTAAACGGTCGTCCTGATCTTAAAGTTATTGTAATAAATTACTAAATATTTTTCCGTAAATTTAAATTACGCCAATGAAAAATTTTCCTTATTACAAACAGGACTCCGGTTCGGGAGGAGCACCTCCCCCGCCGCCACCTCCTCAAAATTTTGATCCGCCTCCGCCGCCGCCTCCACCGGGAGGAGGACCACCGCCGCCGCCCGGAGGATCTGTTCCGGGAGATAAAGCAGGTACCAATGCCATCGTTTCTTTAGTAGTTGGTATAATTTCTCTTTTATTTTCCTGTGGATGTGGTATACTTGGTTTAGTAGGAGGTATTGTTGCCTGGATGATGGGTAAGAAAGAACTTGCTGCTATTGACCAGGGAATAGCTTCAGAAGGCGGAAGAAATATGGCCAAATGGGGTATGTGGCTTGGTATTGCTGCAGTAATATTATCAATATTAGGAATTATTATTTCAGTTATATATTATGTTGTTAATGGTACATATTACTGGGACTTTTAATAATGTTATAAAATAAAAAACTTTTAAACGGCAGCTATCTTTTGCTGCCGTTTTTTAATAATAGTATGAAAGTAAATTGTAACAGATTTGATCAGGAATTAGATTCTCCTATTCCTGAATATAAAACCGGAGGCTCTGCGGGGATGGACTTATCTTCCTCTTCAAAAGCTACAATTTTTGTAGCACCGGGAAAAACCGCACTTGTTCCAACTAACCTTGTCATTGAACTTCCTCCCGGATACGAGGGCCAGGTCAGGCCGCGAAGTGGTCTCGCGTTAAAGCACAGCATTACTGTCTTGAATACTCCCGGTACTATAGATTCTGATTATCGAGGTGAAGTTAAAGTCGTGCTGATAAATCACGGTGACAAAAATTTTGAAGTAAACTTTGGTGACCGTATAGCACAGCTTGTAATAGCACAATACGCAAAGATAGAACTTAACGAAGTAAATGAGCTTTCTGATTCCGAAAGGGGTGAAGGCGGCTACGGATCGACTGGAGTCTGATATATGAGTGAAACCCGGTTATATATAGTTTCAACCCCTATCGGAAATTACTCCGATATAACACTGAGAGCACTCAAAGCGATCGAATCTGTCGATTGTGTTATTTGCGAGGAGTACAAAGAAGTGGTTCGGCTGCTTAAATTCTTCGACATTAAGAAAGATCTCATAGATCTTAATGAGCACAATGAGAAGGAAATGACCGAAGAACTTATGCACGAACTCCTACAGGGCAAAACCTACGCTCTCGTATCCGATTGCGGTACACCATCTTTTGAAGACCCGGGATCATTTCTCATACAAAAATGTATAGAATTTAATATCCCGTTTGAATTCATTCCCGGGGCAAATTCCCTTCTCACAGCAATAATTCTTTCCGGGTTCGATATTTCCCGCTTTTATTATCTTGGCTTTCTCTCACCCAAATCCGGCGAGAGGAAACACCAACTGGCAAAGCTTAAAACTCTCGATAGAGTTTTTGCGATTCTGGACGCTCCTTACCGTCTGGTAACCTTATTGAAAGACATTAACTTAAACTTTCCGGATAGGAATATCTTCGTAGGATTTGATTTAACTATGGAAAGCGAGAAACATTTCAGGGGAAAGTCATCGGAAATACTGGCTGAAATCGGAGATGAAAAAATTAAGGGAGAATTCGTGGTTATAGTGGATAAAAGCCATAAATAATAAAAACTTATCCCTTCTTTCTGGATTGAAAAAAATCCGCCTTTTTGGTAGTTTAATTAATGAAAAAGCTTTCCTACTCTTCTGCGGGCGTCGATATCGACAAAGGTGACGAGTTTGTAGATAAGATAAAACCACTAGTAAAAAAGACCTTTTCCCCAAATGTATTGAGCGGTATCGGGAATTTCGGAGCTTTTTACCAGCCGGATTTTAATAAATACAAAAATCCGGTTTTTGTTTCCAGTATAGATGGTGTAGGTACGAAGCTAAAGCTTGCAATACAGCTTGGTAGATACGAAACCGTTGGTGAAGACCTTGTAAATCACTGTGTAAACGATATAGCCGTTTGCGGTGCAGTTCCGATGTTTTTCCTCGATTATTATGCTACGGGGAAGCTTGAAATTGATGCCTCGGTTGACATAATGAAGGGTCTTGTCCGCGGCTGTAAGAATAATAATTGTTCTCTAATAGGCGGTGAAACAGCCGAAATGCCCGGGTTGTATGCTGATAAAGATTTTGATTTAGCAGGTGCTATCGTTGGAATAGTAGATAAAGAAAAAATCGTTAATTCAGATAATGTCAAAAGAGGAGATATCATAATTGGTCTTTCTGCTAACGGACTTCACACTAACGGTTATTCTCTAGTCAGAAAAGTATTCGATACGACAAAGAAGCTTAATACGGATTACGATGAATTAAAAGGCACGCCCGGAGATTACTTCCTCCGTACGCATAAATCGTACCTTGATATCATTCAAAAGCTGTTATATAAATACGATATTAAGTCCATCGCCCATATTACAGGCGGCGGCCTGGAAGGTAATACTAGACGGGTTATTCCCAAGACACTCAATCTCAAGATCGACTGGACTTCATGGCAGGTACCTTATATATATTACCTCCTTGCTAAGAAAGGCAATGTAGATAACGAGGATATGAGGAGAACTTTTAATATGGGTATTGGTCTTACAGTTATAGTTTCTGAGAGTATTGCAGACGAAGTTTTAAAATACATTAAATCACAAAAGCAAAAGTGCTTTATTATTAGGAACATAGAAAAAAGAAATATAAAAGCAGGAGAAAGCATGTCAGAAATTAAGGAAAAAGAGATCGAAAGATCACAAAGCAATGGAACAGTAAGTGTCCATCCTAAGGAAGTTTCATCCGTTCTATCCAAATATATACTTGCAGATGGTTACGACTTAACGCTGGATCTGGAAAAATCCAAAGGAGTTTACTTATACGATTCTAAACACGACAGGACATTCCTGGACTTTTTCACATTCTTTGCATCCAGTCCGCTTGGTATGAATCACCCAAAGATCGACAACGATTATTTTAAAGAAAAAGTCGGAGAGATAGCAGTTACAAAACCTTCCCTTTCCGATATTTATGTACAGGAGCAGGCTGAATTCGTTGAAACTTTCTTTAACATAGCAGTGCCAAAGGAATTCAAATACTCTTTCTATATCGAGGGAGGTGCGCTTGCAATCGAGAACGCTTTAAAAACAGCATTCGACTGGAAAGTTCGTAAGAACTTCGCTAAAGGATATAATGAAGAAAAAGGACACCAGATAATCCACTTCAAACAGGCATTTCATGGAAGAAGCGGCTATACAATGTCTTTAACAAACACCGATCCGGATAAAACCGCATTATTCCCTAAATTCCAGTGGCCAAGGATAACAAATCCAAAAGTTACATTCCCGCTCGCCGGAGAGAACCTTGAAAATGTAATTCAAACTGAAGAGCAGGCTGTAAATGAAATCAAACAGGCACTTGCTAATAACAAAGACGATATCGCAGCAATAATTATCGAGCCGATCCAGGGTGAAGGCGGCGATAACCACTTCCGCAAAGAGTTCTTCATTAAGCTCAGAGAGCTGTGTGATGAGAATGAAATGATGCTGATATTCGACGAAGTTCAGACAGGAATAGCCTTAACAGGTAAATGGTGGGCTCACCAGTATTATGTAACTCCGGACATAATGTGCTTTGGTAAGAAAACACAGGTTTGCGGATTGGTTTGTACTGACAGAGTTGATGAGGTTGAAGATAATGTATTCAGGAAATCCAGCAGGATCAATTCAACATGGGGCGGTAATCTTGTAGATATGTTCCGTTTCAAAAG
>CALGOI010000253.1 GCA_937959065.1 uncultured Ignavibacteriota bacterium
AAATCCTTTGCCTACTCCTGTAGATACCAGCTTCTCCCGCTCAAAAACAGATTCCCTGACTTTATCGATATTCAGTATCTTACCGGATTTGTCAGCCAGTTCTATCATCTGGTTAATAGCGTCATCCTTATCCGCAGGCTCCAATCCTACTTTGATCAGGTCGGTCGTTAATAATTCACTTATCTTCATTTAATAAATATCACTCCTTCCTTCTATGAGGTATTAATTTTCTATATAAGATAAAATTTTTGTTTTGAAGTCCTTGAGAAGTTCATCTGTCCTTTGCTCATTTTCTGTTTCCACATTCAGGTGAACTAGTCCACGGTATTTATCTGGTGTAAATAGTATTGTATCATTGTTGTTAATAAATATTTTTACACCGTCTATTAATTCCTGTTTGTATTGTATGTTATCTTCCATAAACTGTCTCATGACAGAGCCCTTCTTATCCTTAGGACATTCCAGGTTTTCCTTTATCATATGAAGCTTTGGAAGTTTTTTGTCCAGTTCATCGATTGTTATACCACTTTTAGCGATCATTTCGAGGATCTTGGCTACAGAAAACATACCGTCTGTTGCGTATAGAAACTCGGGAAACAAGAATCCGCCGCGAGTACCGCCTACAAAACTTATATCAGGATCTTCGCATGCCATCATCATTGCGTAGTGTGTATCTTTTACTCTCACTACCTCTACTCCGTACTCATCTGCGATCAGATCCACCTCACGGGTAGCTTGAACGGGAACGGCGATTTTCTTTACGTCAGGTGTTACCATGAGGAACATTTTTAATACAAGTACAAGGAACCTGTCGCCGTTCAATATCTTTCCCTCGCTTGTGGATAACCATACCTTCTCACCGCCTGCATCGATTGTAAAGCCAAGGTCATAACCAAGAGATTTCACCACAAATGAAAAATGTGTGAAGGACTCCTTAAATTCATCCGGGCTTCTGGTTATCTTATCCCTGTCGAGGTGCGCATTAAGTGAAACGATTTCGCAATCAAATTCGCCGAGTATGTTTGGGAAGATAGTCGAAGCAATACCAAATGAGTAATCTAATACGAGCTTGAACTTAGCTTTCTTTATTGCTTCTACATCGAGACATTCAACGAAATGTTTTTGATACTTTTCATTAGTTCTTTCTTGAAATTTGAAGTAACCCACATCATAATAAGGTGCTCTTCTGTATTCCTCTCCGAAAAATAATCTCTCGATCGCTTTTGTCTTATTGCTTGATAGGTCCTTACCATCGCTGTCGAAGAATATTATATCCGTAGTACTTCGGTCGAAGGGTGATTTCCTCACAAATACTCCGCCGTCACCTTCACCATTCTTTAATATCTGTCTTAGTATCGGGATTGGAATTACCTGCGTGTCGAGCACGTTTGCTCCTGCTGACATTATACCGCTGGAGAGTGATCTCTTTATCATATTGGATACGTAATCGATGTCCCTTGCGAGAAGTACTCTTTTACCTTCGCCAAGGAATGCGCCGTAAACTGTACCAAGTTTAGCCGCGAATTCCGGGCTAACCTGTATATTTGACAATCCTGTTATCCTTGAATCTGTGAATAACTCGGTGAAGAACTTATCTTCATAAATTAAGCTTCTTTCAACTTTTTGCCCGTCCTCTATTTCCTTCCTGTCCCAAATCTTAACACTTGAGCTTATAAAAGCGTTATTTCCAACCTTACAATCATCACCCATAAAGACATAATCATTTATTCTGGTACCGGTACCTATTGTACAGCTTTTTCCTATTACATCATATATCAGCCGGCAGTTATTTCCTATATTCACGCCTTCCCACACTACAGAGTTTTGAATCTCCGTATTGGCTCCGATAGTCACGTTATCACCAATAATGCTGTGTTTGATTATTGCCTCAGGGCTGACATTTGCCGTCTTGCTTATGCAGTTACCGTTTTCATCAGTCTCGTTAATGTAATTCAATTGTTTGTTCAGTAAATCCATGTTGGATGCAATATACTCTTCTAGGT
>CALGOI010000254.1 GCA_937959065.1 uncultured Ignavibacteriota bacterium
TCGTAGTCAAAAATATATGACCGAAATCCTTGAGGTGTGAAATTATCTTTGAAACTCTGCTCGAATCCAGCTCCGATAATATATCATCCAGCAACAATATCGGGGCTGTCCCCTTTTTATCTTTTACATACTCAAACTCAGCCAGTTTCAGAGCCACAACAAATGTCTTATGCTCTCCCTGGGAAGCATGATTCTTTAGGTCGAAAACATCCCTGCCATCTTTCTCGAGCTTGAAGTTATAGTCATCCCTTTGGGGACCAACCAAAGCTAACCCCCTATCTATTTCATCTTTCCTCTTTTCTTCCAGAAGTGCTTCCATCTTTCCTTTAATATCATTGACCTTAAAATCAACAATTCTGTCATAACTTACCTCACCCGTTACCTCCGAATAATAATCTATACTGCAATAATTATCCTCAGCCGTGAGGTATTTAAAATTCTTCTCAAAGAACTCTCTGAATTCCTCCAGGAAATTCAGACGCTTGTAAATTACTTCCACGCTTATATCCACCAGCTTTTCATTATAAGATGAGAGCAAATCGTCTCTTTCTTTAGGCGGATACTTATGGCTGAACTTCAACAGGGCATTCTTAAGTTTGATTAGCCTTACCAGACTTTTAAGCATGTCCAGGTAAACAGGACTCGTCTGTGATATCATCACATCAAAAAACTTCCTCCGCTCACCTGGAGTACCGTAAGTAATATTCAGGCTATGAGGTGAAAGAAACACCACCGGGAACTTTCCGAAGAGCTCCGACGAAAATGAGCGGATGTTATCCTTATTGAGATGATACGCCTTTTTCCTATGCCGGTTGGAATAGTTCAATACCAGCTTTTGGGTTACATCTATCTCATTTTCAAAAGTGCCGTTTACAAAGAACTCATTCTCACCGAACTTAACACAATCAATTTCTCCGGAGCCTATAAAACTTTTACCAAAAGAAATAAGGGATATTGCCTCCAGGATATTGGTTTTCCCGTGACCGTTATCCCCATAGATATAGTTAAACTTTTCATTAAAATCTAATTCGGCCTCACCATAGTTACGGTAATTTACCAGTTTCAGCTTCTTTATTATCAATCTTCATTACCTCGCCCGTATAAGATCAGCTGATCCTCACCGGCATTACAAGTTCCATAAAGTCTTCATTCTCCTCTTGCTGTGAGGGCCTTGCTATTGTTGCTTTGGAAGGCGTGCTGAAGCTGAACCTGATGTCATCCGTTTCGATCTGCGAAACACAGTCCAGCAAATAACCTGCGTTAAAAGCTATCACGAACGGATTCTTGGAAAAATCTTCATCTCCCGAATCATTCTCTATGAATTCAATATCAATTGTCTCTTCACCCTCTGAACCTATCTCCACGTTATCGGCTTTTATCGTCAGACTCTTATCACCTATCTCAAGCTTCACTCTTTTCGTTATAACATCCGCAACGATCTCAGCTCTTTTCAAAGAGTTTTGAAGATCGCTCTTCATTATCTTTAATTCCTTATCGTTATCCTTTGGAATAACCGATTCGTAATTCGGAAATGTGTCATCTATCAATTTAGAGAATATCTCAACACCTTCGAAAGTAATCTTTAGCATGTTGTTGTCGAATTCCAGTGTCGTGTCGTTGTTGTTATTTAACCTGAGGTAAAGCTGGCATGTCTTTGTAGGGACAATGAATACGCTCTGTGGCACTCCCTGGTGTTTAAAATCCTTCTTGATGATCTTGCCAAGTCTGAACCCGTCTGTTGCAACCAGTCTCAATTCATCTGACTTAATGTCAAACAACACTCCGGCCATGTTTCTCCTGATATCATCTGTATTTACGGCATGAATTACCTTACCTATGAACCTTCTTAACACTGAACCGTCTAATTCAACTTTATTAAAATCATCTCTCTCTTCCGGTACAGGGAATTCATCTGCTGCCTCACCGGGAAGTGTATACTTACCTTTCTTTGTCTTTATCGTTAACCTGTTCTTATCGTTAGCTTCCAGCTTCAAATTCTCACTCGGCAGAGTTCTTGCCACATTCAGCAATCTCTTACCATCAACTGCAACGCTTCCGTTCCTTTCTCCATCAACTTCAACCGTGGTCCTTACGGAAATTTCCAAATCAGACGCCAATAACTTCAACGTATTTCCATCCAGCTCGAATAAAATATTGTCAAGTATCGGGAGTGTCGAACGGGTAGGAAGCACCGAACTTAATTTAGATAAAGCGTTTACAAATTCTTCGCCGGTAATGTTAAATTTCATCTGATTTTTATTATGAAATTTAGCCAACCATACCAAAATGGAAGGCGCTAAAAATTTTGTTTGATTTTATAAAAATACCTATTAATTCACCAATTTTCAATGACATAAGCCTTCCTCTGACCCATATTATTCGAGTAAAAACAGGCTGTAAGGTTGCTAACCCCCCTTGAGATTAATTTATTGTAAAAATCTTTATATACTTCACAAAGAGAAAGAAAGATAACTTTTTAAAAAAATTTAAATACGTTATCTTACTTAGTTTCGATAATTTTTAAACCTAAATTAAGTATGATTTTAAAAGAGAAATTTGCTTCTCAGATTCCCGGCCTTAGAGAGGAAGCAAAATCAATCGTAAAAAACCATGGTGACATAGCTGTCAGTGGTGTTACGATTGACAAGCTCTACGGGGGTATGAGAGGTGTAAAAAGTCTTATCTGTGATACTTCTGAAGTAGGACTCGATACAGGATTGATCGTAAGAGGAATTCCGATTCTTGACCTTGTGGACAAACTCCCCGAAGAGATCTATTACTTGCTCATTACAGGTGAACTTCCTGATGAAACTGCACTAAAAGACCTGCAGGACGAACTCAAAAAACGAGGTGAAGTTCCGTCATATGTTTACAGTGTCATCGATGCAATGCCCGCTGATTCTCATCCAATGGCAATGTTAAATACTGCCATCCTCTCTATGGAATACGAATCTAAGTTCAGAAAGGGTTATGACGAAGGAATAGGAAAAGATAATCTCTGGGATCCGATGTTCGAGGACTGTCTGGACCTTATTTCAAGATTACCTGCAATCGCAGCCTACATTTACAGAAAACGATTCAACAAAGGCGATAGGATCGAAGCCGACCCAAATCTCGACTGGGCAGGAAATTTTGCTCACATGATGGGAATAAGTTTCGAAGACGGCTCCTTTAAAAAACTGATGCGCCTGTACATGGTACTTCACTGTGACCATGAGAGCGGTAATGTTAGTGCGTTTTCTTGCCAGACGATAGGTTCAGCTCTGTCCGATGCTTACTATTCAGTTAGCGGCGGTTTAAATGGACTTGCCGGACCGTTACACGGTCTTGCAAACCAGGAAAATCTGAAATTTATCCTGAAGATCCGTGAAGATATCGGCCGCACTCCGACTGATGATGACATCAAAAAGTATGTCCAGGATATGCTCGACAATAGAAGAGTTATCCCGGGTTACGGTCATGCTGTATTAAGGGTAACCGATCCGAGGTTTACCGGTTTCTTAAACTTCGGTAAAAAAGAAATGCCCGACGATGAGATTTTCGGTATCGTAAAGCAGTTATTCGAGATCGTTCCCAAACTGCTTATCGAACAAGGCAAAGCAAAAGATCCATGGCCGAATGTAGACGCTGCCAGCGGCTCATTACTCCACCATTATGGAGTGAAAGAATATGAATACTACACAGTATTATTCAGTGTATCTAGAGCGCTTGGTTTGACGGCTCAGCTAATCATAGCAAGAGCAATGATGTCACCGCTAATCAGACCGAAATCGGTCACAACAAAATGGGTCAAAAGCCAGATATCGGAGTAATATCCGTTTATAATTAGCTTATAAATAAGGGAGTTAAAGACTCCCTTATTTTATTTGTAAAAAATAATCCGCGTCATGAAAAAATCTATTTTAATTACGCTGATCTTTCTTCTCACCTTAAGTTTCTCAAATTGTTTCGCACAATCAGACACCTTGGATAAATACGGCTGGAAACAAATCGCCGATGATTTAGAGGTATTTATTGAACGGTTGGAATTCAAAGATGGAGCTTATGAGAAATGGGAAGCTATCCCAAACATCCGTCAGCTCTCCGCTCTTGACGCATGGGTTGCATTTGCTGTGCCGTTTATGGAAGCACTTCTGCCGACCATCGACGATGAGCAGATTCGAACCGACGCTATGACATACACCGGGTTTCTAAAAGGTGATACCGAGTCTGCAGAAAAATGGACCGCTCTCTCTTCCGATAGAAAGAACGCAATGTTCAATACCCGGAATAAACTCGAGATCGAAGCATTAAAAATGCTCATAAAACGGTACCGGGAAGAATAAGCTACTCTTCTGTCTTTACAACTATTTTTCCGTTAACGCCGCCTTTCTCATAATATTCAAAGGCTTCATTTATTTCGATTAATGGAAATTTTTTATTGATGTGAACTTTTAGTTTCTCTTCTTCGTAAAGACTTTTCAGTACATCCATGTCTTCCTGATTGAATTTCATAAGCATATTAGAAAGCTTTCTGCCACCACTTCCCATCATTCCTCCGAATAACATAATTTTTAACAGGTTCGATACCGGACCGCCAATCATCACGTATCTCCCGCTCGGTTTTAAAACCTTTTTGTAATCCGATAAACTGTGATGGGCTGCCGTATCTATGATAAGGTCATACCGCTTTCCTGTCTT
>CALGOI010000255.1 GCA_937959065.1 uncultured Ignavibacteriota bacterium
AAGGCATCTTCGCTTTTTAAATACGTCATCATAATACCCTGTCAGTTTATCGTCACGTTTATTGTTAACCGGGATAAGTATCTCTTTACCCCCCTGGTAAATCGGAGTAGGAAAACCCCAAGTGGTCGTGACAAGGCGGAATGTATCGGGATTTTTTGTTGGGAGAAGTGCCGGTACGAGACCGCCGGGAAACATTAGTTCATCCACATAGTCATCGTTAAAGAAATCATCTATTTCAAAATTATATTTTTTGTAAGCGGATTTGAAAGCCCTGACGAGTTCTTTTCCCCGTAATTTTAGGTCGTATTTATTGCACATAATAAAAGATTATAATAATGGAAATTAAATGAAATGGATTATTGAACAGCTTTGGAAAGCATCACAAGTTGACCAAGGTGATAAGTGTCATGGAGTAAAATAGCATAAAATAATTCGGAATTGGAACGGGATACATTTGGATGTGTAATATCCAGGTCTTTATCTTTAGCTATAGAAAGGAACTTTACCCATTTTTCCTGAGATTCAGCAAAACGCAGTAGAGTCTCTTGCCAGGCTTTTTCAGATTTATTTTTGATTGGCTTAAAGTAATTATCATCACCAACCTTAATGTCTTTCCCTTCAAGACGTCCTATAACATGATTCCGCCAATCAATGATGTGATTAGTGATTTCCCAGATGGTATTCCATTTAGGTGAGACTCTTTTGCCAGCCTGTTTTGCATTCAATAAGCCAATGGTATTCATAAAGTTTGAATCTATCCACGGCTCACCATCATAAAGTTGCTCAAAAAGTTCTTTAAGATTCTTTGTCTGCTTCATTGTATTAATACCCCAGGGCTTTACCGCTTCCTCGCCTGTCCGAGTGCCCCTGCATTCCCCCATCCGGGTGGAAAAGGATTGCGTCTATACTTGCAAAGTCACCAATCTCAGTGATTTTATATCCCATTTTAACCAGGTTATAGACCACTTCACCTGTCAGCATTCCTCTTTCTATCTGTATCTCATCCGGGTACCACTGGTGGTGAAACCTTGGAAGATCTATAGCATCACCGAGCGTCATTTCATAATCGATAAGATTCACAATATTATTCAGAACAGCTGTTATGATCCTGCCCCCGCCGGGTGAGCCGGTCGCGAGATATGGTTTGCCGTCTTTTAGGACGATTGTGGGTGTCATACTGCTTAGCATACGCTTGTTTGGTTCGATTGCATTTGCATCGCTTCCAAGCAGACCGTACATATTTGGTACTCCGGGCTTTGAAACAAAGTCATCCATCTCGTTATTAAGGAAAAATCCTGCACCATCCACAACAACTTTATTTCCATAATTATCATTTATTGTTGTGGTGACCGAAACCACATTACCCCACTGATCGGCAACTGAATAATGCGTCGTCTGGCTGGATTCTTTGTAATATGCATCACCATGATCTACGTTCTCGCTTTTTGATGCAGTACCCTGAACAAAATCTTTCATACGCCTCTCTGCATATAATTTAGATGTTAGTATATCGACAGGTACGTTAACGAAATCCGCATCGCCCATAAATTCGCTGCGGTCAGCGTATACTCTTCGCATAGCCTCGACCATAATGTTCAGCATCTTAGCACTTGAGTGCATATATTGTGATAGATCGAAATTTTCAAGAATGTTAAGCAGATAAATAAGTGAGATGCCACCGCTGGAGGGCGGTCCCATAGAAATAATATTATACCCGCGGTATGTACCGATTACAGGTTCCCGCTAGACAGGCTGATAATTTGCCAGATCTTCAAGTGTAATTATACCATTTCCGCGTTTCATTTCAGCGACGATGTAATCAGCTACCGGCCCTTTATAAAAGCCATCTCGCCCGCTTTCACTGATGAGCCGGAGTGTATTTGCAAGGTCTTTTTGCACGAGAAGGTCACCTGCTTCGACGTCACCGAAAATCTTCATAGTAGAAGGAAACTGCTGGAACTCGTCGTAATATGCCCATAGTGAAGCACCAAGCGCATCGCTAACAGTAATTCCGTTATCTGCATAGTCTATTGCGTACTTTAATACTTCCTCACGTGACATCGTACCGTATTTCTCTAATGCATAAAGCATTCCGGCTACTGAGCCCGGTACTCCTGCGGCAAGATGCCCGGTAGTGCTAAGATCCTGAATTATATCTCCGTCTCTATCCAGGTACATATCACGAAATGAAGATGACGGTGCTTTTTCGCGGTAATCGATTGTTGTATTTTTCCCGTCAGCAAAGTGGATAACCATAAATCCGCCTCCGCCGAGATTTCCTGCCCGCGGGTAAACAACAGCGAGAGCAAAGCCGACACCTACCGCGGCATCTATGGCGTTACCGCCGTTTTTGAGGATTTCCAGGCCGACTTTTGTAGCGAGTTCGTCAGCTGAACTCACAACTCCATTATAATAGAGGTCCGGGTCAGGATTAAAATTTATGGGAGAGGTTTTGGTGTTATCTTCAGCTTTGCATGAAGAAAATAAAAGGAAGAGAACCAGCAAGAGGATATGTTTACGTTCCCAAACCGGAATTTGGGAACGAGTTCCTTTTGCTTTATTAGATACTCTGTTGAATGTATTTTTAATATTGAACATTGAAGATTAATAATTGAAAATTAAATCAGGTGTTCCAATCTCTATTGTATCTGAAATCCACGTTAATAGTTCGTGATGCTACTTTTGCAATTAATGGCGGAAGACGCTTAAACTGGTTGCGCTTTATTAAATTATCAACCCTGTTCATAAATTTCTCATCGAAGCCCATTTGTCTCAGCTCTTCGTCGGATCTTCGTTCATCTACTTTCTGGAAGAGGTATTTATCGACTTCCTCGTAAGTGAATCCGAGTTCATCCTCATCTGTCTGTCCAAGCCATAAGTCGGCGGAAGGTTTTTTATCTATTATAACCTGCGGTACACCCATATAGCGTGCCAAATCACGAAGCTGCGTTTTGTATAGGTCCCCAATGGGATTTATTGCGCTGGCTGAATCCCCAAAAATCGTAGAGTAGCCGAGCAAGAGTTCTGTTTTGTTGCTTGTACCTACAACGAGCGCATTGAGTTCAGCTGATTTATCATATAGTACTATCATCCTTACTCTAGCCATTACATTACCCTTACGAAGGTTGGAAAATTCGCCATTTGTTCCCGTGTAAGCATCGACCATTGACGAAATATCGATAATTTCCGATTTTGTACCAAGCTGTCCTATCACCATTTCAGCATGAGTGATACTATCTTTACTGCTCACATTATGGGGCATCATAACACAGGTAACATTTTCCGGACCGAGAGCTTTGGCTGCCAGAAATACGGAAACCGTGGAATCGATTCCACCTGATAAACCGATAACGGCCTTAGACATACCGATGTGGTGGGTCTCATCAAATATGAATCCGGTAAGGATCTTTTCGACGTATTTGTTATTGAGCTTCACTTATAATTAAAGTAGGAAATATAAAATAAAAAAGCCGACCAGTTTTTTTTGATCGGCTGTTTTTACCAGATGTAAAACATTTATTTTGATACTTGATAAACAATTTTGCGAATTGTATCGAACTGAAGATAAGGAAATAGTTCCTGTATTTTATCTATAGCTTCCCCCGCGCTCATTTCCCTTCTCATGTCCTTGTACATCTGCCTGATCTTATAGTCTCTTATTGCTTTTTCATCGAGAAGCTTATATTGTTTCAGCTTATTAAAGACATCATCATCTATCAGGTCACTCAAGGGATTTTCAGTCTTAGTTTTACTCTTAGATGTTGGTTTCAAGGTCTTTCTCCTTCTAAATTAAGATTATAATTAACGTTGTACCGCTAAAAGGAGTAAAATCTACTTTGATATTACCTCGCTTTTTTGTTAATTTAATAATTACTTACTATACAAAAATAACTCCAAAACCATAGAAAAGTCAAGCATTTCCAAGTTAAACTACTCTATTATAGCAACTTATTACTGAATTTTATTTTAACCCAACATTCGATATTATAGTTTCAAAATTTTGTCGTTAATGAGTTTACAGACAAGATTTAATTCATGGAATTTTTATTTTTTAAATTGAATTTCTATTAATATGAATTTAAGTTAATAGAATTTTATAAAACTAATCCTCATTATTAAATGAAAATCAAAGGTGGAAGGACGCTTCTAGCCCTTTTTTTTATCCTCGGAATATTCAGCACCTCTTTTGGACAATCCAAAGGTTATCTAACAGCAGAAGGTTACTTAAATAAAACGAGCTACAAAGCTTCGGATACGGTCAAGATTGCTCTCAAAGTAAACATCGAAGAAAATTTTCACATTAATTCATATGAAGTAAATGATCCGACTTTAATAAAGACAACAATTACATCGGGGTCAGATGAATTCAAGATAGCCGGAACATATTTTCCGCAGGACAAGATGTATAAGTTTTCTTTCAGTGATAATGAAGTTAGGGTATATGAGGGTGAAAATTATTTCGGGGCAACGATAGTGCTCCCCTCCGATATTGCAAACGGTGATTATAAACTTCCGGTAAAGATCAATTACCAGGCGTGTGATGATAAGGTATGTTATCCCCCAAAATCGCCTGTTGTCGACCTTACCATTAATGTTAACAACGAAGGTGAGGGAACAGAACAAAACCCGGAAGTATTTTCAAGGATAGATTTTTCAAAGCCGTCAACAACAGCATCAACGGATAGTAACACAGACAACAAAACAGGTTTAACGGAGAATGAGAGGACCACAGAAGCACCCTCATCCGAAACACAAGTATCGGATTTCATTGAAGAAAACGGGATTGTCCTTTCACTGCTGTTCATTTTCCTCGGCGGACTTGCTCTTAACCTGACTCCGTGTGTATATCCGCTCATACCAATCACAATCAGCTATTTCGGCGCGCAGGGCGGAGGAAGTAAGATGCAGAGTATTATGATGGGCATATTTTATGCCCTTGGAATGTCGATAACATATTCAACACTTGGTGTTGTAGCGGCACTGACAGGAAGCCTGTTAGGAACAGCACTTCAAAATCCGATTGTAATAGCTCTGGTTGCGGCAGTACTCTTTACACTTGGATTAAGCATGTTCGGTCTGTATGAGATCAAGGTCCCGCAAAAACTGGCATTAGCAGGTAATAAGAACCGTTCGGGATTAGTTGGTTCTCTGCTGATGGGACTGCTGGTTGGATTCATAGCTGCTCCGTGTATCGGTCCGTTTGTGCTAAGCTTATTGGTATATGTCGGGCAGATTGGTGATGCTTTCACCGGATTTCTATTATTCTTTGTACTATCAATGGGGTTAGGATTTCCGTATATATTTCTTGCAGCATTCTCGAATACGCTTAGCAAACTTCCCCGCTCAGGTGAGTGGATGGAAGGTGTAAAGATCATCTTCGGATTAATACTATTCGGTATGGCGTTATACACTTTAGCACCTATTATTCCGGATGACATATTTAAGGTTATCTTTCCGTTATATATAATACTTAGCGGGGTGTACCTCCTGGTTTTCAGCAGGAAAGGGCAAAGCTCGAAAGGCTATACTACGATAAAATATTTATTCGTTATAGGAGCGATAATGTGGGGCACGTGGGAGCTCAAACCCAACGAAGGCACACAGGAAGTCGAATTTACCTGGATGACCAGCGTAGAACAGATAGAAAGCTCTGTAGAGGCACAGGGAAAGCCGGTAATGATAGATTTTTGGGCTGAATGGTGTGCGCAATGCAAGGAGCTGGATGAGTATACATACACAGACCAGGAAATTATAGACTTGTCTAAATCCTTTAATAATATTAAAATAGATCTGACACAGGAGAACGAATCGATATCCACAAAGTATGATATCAAAGGATTGCCTGTGGTATTATTTATGGATTCTAACGGAAAAGAGCTGCGTGACCTCAGGGTAACGGGATTTTTGGGACCGGAAGAATTCAAAGAGAAACTTGAAGCAGCTTTAGAAAACGAAAACTAAAATCTAAATGTACTTAAAACCGGTATTTATAATAGTCTTATCGTTGTTTATAATTTCGAATTCATTCGCGCAGGAGTCAAACCTGAATCCTGATGTATATAAGAAGATAGATCTTACTAATAAGGTCGTTAATTCAGAAGAATATACTCCACAAGGCGTTTACGATGTAGCAGGTCTCACCGCAGAAAAAAAATCAGCCGGAATCTCGCTGCTGCTCTCATTAGTACTGCCGGGAGCTGGGCACTACTACCTGGACAGAATGGATGTTGGACAGTATTTTATGCTGGCTGACGGAATCTCATGGCTGGGATTCGCTGGAGTGAATATATACGGGAATTACCTCAGGGATAACGCGGAGACATTCGCAACGGATCACGCCGGAGTTAACCGGGAAGGAAAAGATGATGATTATTACACTAATATCGGTAACTATATCAGCATATATGAGTACAACAACGCAAAGCTTAGCACAGGTGAGTATAACAAGGTTTACTATGATGTGGATGCATACTACTGGAACTGGGACACACAGGATAATTTCATCAGGTATGAATCACAAAAAGAAGAAAGTGAAAGAGTAAAAAATACATCGGTGATATTTGTATCAGCGCTTATTGTTAACAGAGTAACAAGCGCACTTAGCGCGCTTCTTCTGACCAACGCTCACAACAGCGCATTATCAAATATCAGGATCAACTCTGAAGTAACGAAGAACTTCAAAAACGAAATAGACGGGCTGCAATTAAACTTCGTTAAGCAGTTTTAAGATTGTATAACTACAAGCTGGTAATCGAATACGACGGCACGGATTATTTCGGCTGGCAGAGACAAAAAGCGGCACACAGGACTGTACAGGAGACCATAGAGCGTTCTTTAAAAAAAATTACAGGTATAGATGTTACACTGATAGCAGCCGGAAGAACTGATACCGGCGTTCATGCAATGAACCAGACAGCAAATTTCAAGACAGATAGGAAACTTGACACTGTAAAACTGGTTTACTCGCTTAATTCGGTTCTACCTGATTCTATCACGATTAAGAAAGCCGCCAAAGTAAAAGATGATTTTAACGCGAGATACTCTGCAAAAGGCAAAGAATACATTTACAGGATATCCACAGGAAAGAAATCCATCGGAGGAGCATATTTTACCAGAATGAATTACGATTTAAACTATAGTATTATTAAGGATTTAGTACAGTTCTTTAAAGGTGAGCACTCATTCAAATCATTATGCAAAAACAAGACTGACAAGCATAATTTTAAATGTAACATCACTAAGTTCACGTTCACAAAAAAAGGCAGTGAGCTGATATTCAGGATAGAAGGAAACAGGTTTTTGCACTCTATGATAAGGGCTTTGATAGGATGTATAGTAGACGCTGCAAGAGGAAAATCAGACGTAAAAGAAATAAAACAAAAGTTTAAAAAGGGAGATAATATAAAGGCAACTTATTTACCGGCTAAAGGATTAACATTAAACAAAATTTTCTATTAACATGAGGCGAGCAATAAGTATCTCTCTGATTTTAATCATAACGGTTTTTGTAACCACAAACGGCAGCTCACAGGAAATCATCCAAAAACAAACTACAGAGAAGCCGGAGAATTTCAAACTACTCGAGCTAACCGACAAAGTCGTACATAACGGTACAGAGTATCAATACAGCAAAGAATTCGATAAAGTAACTAAGACAGAAGCCACAAAGACCGGCGAGAAGTCCCCGGTGCTTGGAGCACTAATGTCGGCAGTGTTACCCGGAGCGGGTGAATTCTATGCGCAAAGCTACATCAAGAGTGCGATATTCCTTGCCCTTGAAATAGGGCTTTGGACCATGTACGGAATTAACCAGAGCAACGGTAACTCAACTACTGAGGAATACCAGAATATTGCAAATCAAAACTGGGATATATATAAATACGCTGCTTGGCTGAAAAATCAGAACTTCCAGGGTGCGCAGGGAATCGATCTTAATGTCGATAAGGAGACACTCAGAAGACAGGTGAACGTAGTCGAACAGCAGAATTTCTCACACAGCCTGCCGGAGTTCGGGGCACAGCAGTACTACGAAGTTATCGGTAAGTATCAGAGTTTTATCGCTGGATGGAGCTACAGTGACACAAACGTCGTTAACAGCAGCAACTACCTCACATACCGGCCGTCACAAGTCGATGATTATATGGGCATTAGACAGGATGCTAACGATTATTATGACATGGCAAGTTTATCCACTAACCTTGTTATAGTGAATCACATTCTAAGCGCGGCTGACGCTGCCTGGTCGGTTACAATGTTTAATAAAGATCTTAAAGTTCACACGTCTCTCGAAATGAGGAGCTTATATTCTACTAAGGAAGGACGAAGGATTAATGTACCTTTCGCAAAGTTTACTATAGATTTTTAGATTCAGGCCGAATGAAGTAGGATATAAATGTTGAATATCCCTTTCCGGAAAAGAATTCTTTAGCATTTAACAATTTATCACGATTTTGCGGTGCGAAAAACCCATAAACGGTCGCGCCGCTTCCAGTCATACTTGCAAACATTGCACCGCGTTTCATCATTTCATCTTTTATTTCCGCAATTTCAGTATATTCCTTAAAAACAACCTTTTCAAAATCGTTTGAGTATAATCCCGGGTATTTAGGATCGAAATTATCAACCAGTCCGAGGCTACCCTCGTGCATCTCCCCCGTTTCATATCCCATTAGTTCAAATGCTTTTTTAGTTGAAACTTCAATATTTGGATTAATCAGCAGAATATCGTACTCAATTTTAAAATTATTCAGCGGAATCATCTTCTCTCCCCTTCCCGATGCGTAGCAAGGCTTACCAAAGAGGAAGAAAGGAACATCACTGCCTACTGAAAGACAGACATCAATAAGCTTATCCCAGTTATCCATAATACTTATATCAAAATGACCGGCTAAGAATTTTATCACTGCCCCGGCATTAGAACTCCCGCCGGCTAAACCGCCTCCAACTGGGATTTTTTTATCGATATGAATTTTTATATCATAATGCTGTTTAATTTGGAATTTGAGGAATAAGTTATCTACAGCTTTATAACAAAGATTTGTTGAGTCTGTTGGCAATGAGGGATTATTGGAAGTTATTGCAATGATATTTTTGTTTAGGGAAGATCGTTCAATGCTGATTTCAATGTCATCACAGATATTAACCGGATAAAAAATTGTTTCGAGATTATGGTAGCCGTCACTCCGTTTATTGATGATATTGAGCCCGATGTTTATCTTTGCGCAAGATTTAAGCGTCTCAATAGCCAATAAGAAGCGTTTAAATTATTAGTAAGCCCACTTTAAATAAATAGCGCCCCATGTATAACCGGCGCCAAAACTGGAGAGTATCAGGTTATCACCTTTTTTTACTTTACCCTGCTGCCAGTACTCAGAAATACAAAGCGGGATAGTAGCAGCGGTTGTATTGCCGTATCTGTCTATATTCACCATTACTTTATCCATTCCTATACCCATTCTGTCGGCGCAGGCAGAGATGATCCTCATATTTGCCTGATGAGGGACTAAATAAGCTACATCATCGCCTGTAAGACCATTTTTTTTCATTATTTCCCAGGATACATCTGCCATACCAACAACTGCGTCTTTGAATACTGAACGCCCATCCTGGTATATATAATGCATCTTATTATCAACTGTCTCGTGAGAAGCTGGATTAAGGCTTCCGCCTCCAAGCATATGCAACTTACCCTTACCTTTTAATCCATCAACTCTCAAAATTGAATCAAGTATACCGTACTCAGGATCTTCTGATGGTTCAAGTAGTAAAGCTGCGCCTGCATCTCCAAATAGAATACATGTATTCCTGTCATTGAAGTCAACAATCGAAGACATCTTATCGGCACCTACAACGATTACCTTCTTGTGAACTCCTGAACGGATGAACTGTGCACCCGTATCCAGAGCAAATAAGTATCCTGAACACGCGGCAGACAAATCAAATCCCCAGGCGTTCTTCGCGCCTATCTGTTCCTGTACTATACAGGCTGTCGCAGGAAACATCATATCAGGCGTTACCGTGGCAAAGATGATCAGATCGATTTCTTCAGGACCGATACCTCTCTGCTCCAGGAGCATTTCGATAGCTTTAACCCCAAGGTATGAAGTAGGTTTATCCTTGGAAAGCCATCTTCTTTCTTTTATACCCGTTCTTTCACGAATCCATTGATCGTTAGTCTCGAGGTATTGCTCGAAGTGTGTATTAGGGATAACCTGGTCGTCGGGCACATAGTGCCCGACTGAGGTTACAATTGCATTGTGAGGAAATTTTTTATCCATTTAAG
>CALGOI010000256.1 GCA_937959065.1 uncultured Ignavibacteriota bacterium
ACTCCGGAAATGAAAAGACAGAGGGAAAACATAGAGAACTATGACAGGTAGCTGGATGATGTCGAGAAAAAATCCGAAGAGGAACGAAGCACAATGCAGAAATCCGCTAAATACGAAAATTATAACATCCGTAAAGGTAATGATAAGGATGACGGGGGAGATGAGTAGCCCCGCATAGAGTTGCTTTCAATATATTATTCTCTACTTTAGAGAGGATCTTGCGCCCGGGTAAGGTCCTCTTTTTTATTGTGCGGTAAATGTGTAATTTTGAATAAATAAACCCATACATAAAATGAGCGAATATTGCGGGCACTTCCACAGCGACGAACTTAAAAAATCAAAAGCATACGAATGCGAGGAGTGTGTAAAGACCGGCGACGGCTGGGTTCATCTGCGCACATGCCAGACGTGCGGCGTGACACTCTGCTGTGCTAATTCACCTAACAGGCACATGACCGGGCATTATCACGAGACAGACCATCCTGTAGTGATATCAGCTGAGCCTGATGAGTACTGGGCTTTCTGCTACCTTGATGAGAGGTTTATGCGTTATGAAGTTAAAATAGATTAGCAGGCGAGGTTACGTAACCTCGCTTTCCATATATATAATATTATTTGTTACGAAGTGTGATCTCATTCAAAATCTTCTCACCGTGCTCGATGGAGTTCTCGATGAATAGCTTGTCGGTTTCCATGCCGCCGAGTATGACACCGGCTAGGAAGATGTTCGGTTTGCTCGACTCGAGCGTGTCGCGGTTATAGACCGGTGTGCCGTCTTTTACTTCGAGTCCGATTTGCTCGAGGAATGAAAAATCAGGTTTGTATCCCGTCATAGCAAAGACGAAATCATTCGGGATGGTGATGTTGCCTTCGGGAGTTTGTATGTCGAGTTCAGTCTCGCGAATTGCTGTTACCACCGAATTAAAATACGCCTTTATCGAGCCTTCCTTAATGCGGTTCTCAATATCCGGCCGTACCCAGTATTTAACACCTTTTTTTAGTTCGGGCTCGCGTATTATCATCGTTACGGTTGCGCCGGTTCGGTAGGTCTCGAGCGCAACGTCCACGGCAGAGTTACCCCCGCCAATGACAGCAACGTTCTGATATGCGTACGGGTGGGCTTCATCGAAGTAGTGCTTCACTTTGGGAAGGTCTTCGCCCGGCACATTCATCATCACAGCGTCATCATAAAATCCCGTTGCAATGATAACGTACTTTGTGATGTAGTCGGATTTGCCGGTTTTAATGTGGTACCCGTCAGCGAGATCCATTGATTTCATCATATCGAACTTCTCTCCACCGAGCGATATTGTTTCGCCCTTTTCCGCAACGACGCGGTTAACCCGCTTAACCGTCTCGACTTTCTCGTATGTGTGTATGTTAAGTTTGAATGAATCAGCGACCCTGCGGTAGTACTCGAGCGCTTCACGCCGAGTGGGTTTCATCCCGTGTGAAACGAACGGAACTCCGCCGAGTTCAAGTCTCTCCGATGTGGAGAAGAACGTCATATTGGTAGGGTAATGGAAGATGGAATTAACCAGGCATCCCTTCTCGATAATGAGGTAGTTAAGAGCGTTCTTCTGTGCTTCGATGCCGCATGCAAGTCCGATCGGACCCGCGCCGATTATTATGAGATCGTAAATGTTATTCATTCAAACAGAAACAGATTAGATTTGACTTATTGAGATATTATTTGACGACTCACCTTCAGCCAGCGGCATAGATGAAACTATTATCACACGGTCGCCTTCACTCAGCACATCATTATCTTTGATCTTCGTTCGTATTTGCTCAAGTACATCGTGATATTCCTCTCGTCCCTGTTCGTCCTTTTGTATCAATAGAGACTCAACCCCCCAAATCAGTTTAAAATATCTTATCACCGACATATTGAATGTAGCCGCTATTATCTGTGCCCCGGGGCGGTGATTCGAAAGAAGCAGGGGAGTCTTACCGGTATGTGTAATGCAAATGATTGCCTTCGCATTCAGACGAGTGGCTATTTCCGTGGCTGAATTAGCAATAGTGTGTAAAGTGTTTTCCAGCGAGTCCTCCACGAAAAGCTCTTCAAAATATGAAGATTTTTTTATCGTTTCTGTTTTCAAAATTATCTTCTTCATCGTCTCAACCGTAATGATAGGATATGCACCGGTTGAAGTTTCACCGGAAAGCATTACACAGTCAGTACCGTCCAAAATAGCATTCGAGATGTCGGATGCTTCAGCTCTTGTGGGAGTAGGCTCTGTGATCATCGAATCCAGCATCTGTGTAGCGGTGATGACAGGCTTTATCTTCTCGTTGCATTTTCGGATTATCATCTTCTGCAGGACGGGTACTTCCTCCGTTGAAAGCTCTACGCCCAGGTCACCCCTTGCCACCATGATGAGGTCTGATGCTTCGATTATCGAGTCGATATTCGTAATGGCTTCACGTCTCTCTATCTTCGCGATGATCGGGACGTTTTTACCGTGTGAGTGTATCAACCTTCGGAGATAATTAATATCGTCCGCGCTCCTTACGAAACTCATTGCGATGAAATCCACATCCCTCGACAGTCCGAACTCAAGATCCCTTTTGTCTTTCTCAGTGAGAGAGTATAGTTTTATATCCGAATCAGGAAGATTCAGCCCCTTGTTTTCTTTTAAGAGGCCGCCTCTAACTACTTCACAGAGAATGCAGTTATCTTTCGGCTTCTATGAGAGGACTTTAAGCGCGATAGTACTGTCATCTT
>CALGOI010000257.1 GCA_937959065.1 uncultured Ignavibacteriota bacterium
AAGGTATGTCCAAATTGGGAGATGTGATAGAGCTGGCTGTAACGAAAGAGATAATAAAAAAAGGCGGAGCATGGTTTACTTATGATGATTACAGGGTACAGGGCAGAGACGGTTTAAAGAAACTACTGGAGGAGACCCCGGAATTATACGCCGGCATATTAGCCAAGGTGAGGGAATCACTTGGAATCCTGCCTGAGCCGAGCACAAACGGAGTACAGAAAGA
Source organism: uncultured Ignavibacteriota bacterium (assembly GCA_937959065.1). Classification (GTDB taxonomy): domain Bacteria; phylum Bacteroidota; class Ignavibacteria; order Tepidaquicellales; family Tepidaquicellaceae; genus JAEYVS01. Next base: position 224 of record CALGOI010000257.1, read on the forward strand.
AGAAAAGAAGGAAGAGAAGAAAGAGCCGAAGAAAGAAAAAGCAGAAGCAAACGGGTAAGTTAAAAAACGGAAATATAATTTAATTTAAAAACTGTTAGTTCTCTGAAGGGATTAGCAGTTTTTTATTTATATGAAGATAACATCCATAGAACAGCAGAAGAAGGATAAGCACCGGTATAATTTTTATGTCGATGGTGAGTACCTGTTTGCGCTGTATGATGATTCGATCCTGAAGTACGGACTCAGAAAGGGTGACGTTCTTACTCCAGAGAAGATCAGAGAGATGAAGGAGTATGATGAATATAATTACGGAAAAAAGGTAGCTTATAATTATTTATCATACAGGCAGAGAAGCAGGAAAGAGATTGAGCGGAAGATGAAGTCGAAGAAGGTTTCAGCAAAGGTGATAGATAAAGTGATAAAGTGGCTGGAGGAATTGAATTATCTGAATGATGAGGAATTCGCAAAGCAGTTGATAGAAAATAAGATAGAACGAAGACCCATTGGGAGAAGAATGCTGGAGCAGAAATTATTTCAAAGCGGTATTGACCGAGAACTGAGGGAGAGGTCTCTGAAAGAGAACTATTCCGAGGAGAAAGAGCTGGAGAAGGCGGAAGAGCTGCTAAAAAAATATGTAAAAAAAGTTAAGTATAAAGATGAATTTGATAGGCGGAACAAGTGTTTTAAGTATATAGTATCAAGAGGATTCGGTTACAGTATCGCCGAAGAAGTGATAAATAAGCATTTAAAGTAAATTGATTTTAAGGGTTAGATAAAATATTTTATAGAATATGGTAAAAATTAAGAGTTCAATTAAGTTATTACATATCAGCATGTTACTGATAGTGATAACTGCTTTTTTTGGAAGCTTATCAGGAGTCAAAGCACAAGATACGGATGAGCGGTGGAAGCTGGTGGTAACGAATGCGACAGATGATTATTTTTATGATTCACTTACTGTTTCCGAAATCGGTGATACAATTACGATATGGGTAAAGACGGTTTACAAAGAGAAGCTTAAGGATGAGGATGATAAAGAGATGAAATCCTCGATAAATTCACTCAGCATGGTATGTGGCAGCAACAGGTACACAATGAGCGATGTCGAGATAACATATAAGGACGGTAGTAAAAAGAAAGTAGATTATGAAGAAGTAAATAAACCTATAAAACCCGAATCGATTTTCGAGAAGTTTTATATGAAATTTTGCCAAAAAGAAGAAAACAATTAATAATTTAAATTTATTAGAAATGAAAGATATAGTAAAAGTATTTTTTGCGTTTGTACTGGCTGTGATGATGAGCAGCGGTGTAAATGCACAGCACGATTCACATACGGAAACAAATGAAGGAATTGTATATGGTGTGGATTTTGACGGAAGTGGTGCAGTCGAATTTACAGAAGTAATAGCAGCCTCAGAGAAGTATGACGGACAGGAAGTTACGGTAAAGGGATATGTTAGTGAAATTTGCAGTAAAATGGGATGCTGGATGGTAATCTCAGAAGGCGATAATACAGTAAGAGTAGTGACAATGCATGAATTTCTAGTTCCAAAGGGAAATGTGGGAAAAACAGCATTAATCAGCGGTAAGTTTAAAGTTAGGGAGTTTTCAGAGGATGAAGAGAAGCATTATAATGAGGAATCAGCTAATCCGAAAGAAGAGATCGTGGCCAGGGATAAGACTTATGAAATAGAGGCTACAGGCATAAAATTTGTGGATTAAAGTGGATTGTAAAAGAGTTATTTAATCTTTATTTTAGTAGCTTGTTATTTATAGTATTGGGTTTTTTTATTTCGGGGCGTAGCCCCGCATCCGCCCTTCCGGGCTAGTGCGGGATAAACTCCGACCGGTATCGCGCCAGAGCGATAACCATTAAATAGATTTTGTTTTTTAAAAATAGTATTGAGTTTTTATTTCGGGGCGTAGCGTAGTCCGGTTATCGCGCCAGTTTTGGGAACTGGAGGTCGCAGGTTCGAATCCTGCCGCCCCGACAAAAATGATGAGAAAAGATTATAATCAATCATTAAAGTCCTTGAGTGATCAAGGACTTTTTTTTTAGATTTTTGGGATGTACGCTCTTATAAGATCAATATTATTTTTATTCGATGCCGAAAGAGTACACAATTTTACACTGTGGTTTCTCTCGAGTGCTGAGATTTTTTATCCATTATTCAAATTGCTTTATAATCCGGGAAGAGCAGAGGAAGTTTCAGCAGCAGGTTTGAAATTCAGAAACAGGCTGGGATTAGCGGCAAGGGTGGATAAGAGTGGTGTTGCGATAAGATTCTGGGATGTGATAGGGTTTTCGCATATAGAGATAGGAACGGTGACACCTTTAGCCCAACCGGGAAATGATAAGCCGAGAATATTCAGATTAAGAAAAGATAAAGCGTTGATAAACAGGCTGGGTTTTAATAATCAGGGAGCAGAGTCGATTCGCCATAATGTATTGAAGGCAAAGCGTAAGGTGAGTAAGGATTTTTTGATAGGTGTGAATATAGGTAAGAATAAAGTTACTCCACTTGATAAAGCCAGGGAAGATTATATCAAATGCATGGAGATGATGTATGACTGCGCGGATTACTTTACTGTCAATATATCGTCACCCAATACAGAGCAACTTAGGGAACTGCAGAAGGGTGAGCATCTGGATGAACTATTGACTGAGCTGGAAAAGCTAAACGTGAAACTTGCTGAAGAGTATAAAGTTAAACCGAAACCTATTTTTTTAAAGATTGCTCCGGATCTGGAAGATGATGGAATCGATACAATATATAAAATGGCGAAGAAAAATAATCTCGCGGGGATAATAGCGACCAACACTACAATTACCCGTGAAGGTTTATCAGAGCCGGTGAATGAAGCAGGTGGACTAAGCGGTAAACCTGTTAAACTAAAGTCGGATAAAGTACTCAAGTATTTAAATGAATTGAATTTGATGAATGAAAATAGGAATATGGAACTTATCGGTGTAGGAGGTGTTTTTGGGAAGAGTGACTATACCGACAAGATAAACAACGGAGCTGGACTCGTGCAGGTATATACAGGATTTATATATGAGGGGCCCGGAATAATCAAGAAAATTTTAAAATAGATTTGGACTTCAATTTGACAGACGCGCCGGTTACGGTAACATTATGTTTCGCAAACGTAGCGATATCATTATGGGCTTTCTATGCTAATCCAATATATTTTGAAAAGTTCGCAGAATGGCCATACCAGATAGTTCACCAGAACAGGTATTACCAGATGGTTACGTCAGCTTTTCTACACGCAAACTTCATGCACTTATTCTTTAATATGTTCGCGCTGTTCACCTTCGGTATAACGCTGGAGCCATTCTTTAACGAAGCACTTGGCGGCCTAACCGGAAGTTTATATTTCTTTTTAATTTATGTTATAAGTTTATTTACAGGGTCGGTATTGACGGTTTTGCTTAAACGAAATGATCCAACATATGTAGCTGTTGGGGCATCCGGGGCTGTATCGGGTATTGTGTTTTCCTATGTTATTTTTGCTCCAATGAGTGAGATACTGGTATTATTCATCCCTATGCCAGCATTTGTTTTCGCATTACTGTGGATAGCATTTTCGTTATATGGTATGAAGACAAAGCTTGGTAATATTGGACACGAGGCGCATCTCGGAGGTGCAGTAGGCGGGATGATTGCTACGTTTATATTGATACCGGGTTCGTTCGAACTTTTCCTCAGCTACTTCATTTAACTGCTTCGATCTTTTTACCTTCAGTAATCAAATTAAAGTACTGTGTATTCACTTTGGAGAATGGTGATGAATTATTCAGCCTTTCGCGTAGGTTTTCAAAATCAATATGTTCAATGTCCTGGAACTGTTCGGAGCAGGAATAAACGAATCTTTCATCGCCTGTTGCCGGATCGACGAGGCGCTGAAGGCAGTCTGCACAAACTCCTTTCATCATGCATTGCATAGGCGAATCCACACTACCAATCATCCTGACATTAGCAAAATACTTGGAGAGTGAATCAAGGCGAAGGTATTTGAATTCTTCAAGGAAAGCCGGACTTCCCATGCATACAGCATAAGTGACATCGTTTAAGTCGACCTTCTTTTTGCCGAGGTTGCCGGAGACGTATTCTTTCATCGACGTTGTGAGGTTTCCATTGCAGGTAAGGTCTTCATTTTTACCCCGGAGGAGTTCATCGCCTGAAGTATAACACCATACAATCTGGTCTTTATTGTCTGTCAACTCCTCAAGCTCGGATACTTTAACTGCATCTCCGGAATTTTCGAAACAAGCAAATATAAGTAGTTTCTTGCCCGCATCTTTCAACTCCTTCACGATGGGCACAACAGCTCCGACGTTATAACCCTCAGCAGTTATCATAATTGTGTTACTGTCGGGAATTGCAAAAGGTGAACCTACCGGTCCCGAAATAAAGATACGGTCACCGGACTTAAGATGTGCCAATATTTTTCTTGATGGATCTTCGTGATCGATGATAAAAGATACTGTACCGGCGGAAGAGTCCACGTGACAACCATAAAGCGGTACATTCCCTGTGGTGAGCAGGTCCCCGTTTATCTTACCGGCAAACTTTTCGTAAGTCTGTAGTTTATAAAATTGTCCGGGTTTAAATCTATCTACCATGAGGGGAGCTGAGATTGTAAGCTCTGTGTATCTGTCAGTTAGTTTTTTAATGCTACGCACAGATACTCTAAGGTTTGTTTCGAGCATAGTGGAGAAGTAGTCATAAATCTCTTCTCTTTTCTTAACGGATTCTGAAGAACTATCAATGGAATTAATATCATTTGAAAAAATCTCACAAATCTTCGGTGCACCTTTCATTGCGGAAGCCATTGCAGTTACAACGGTGCCATAGTAGTAGGGATGTGAATCTCCAAAGAATGATATGAGCTTCCCATCGTTATTATATGAAGTAAAGAAGGCGTATTCGTTATCTTCGGCGGGTGAAAGTGAAACAGAGCCATTTTGCCTGCCGGCAGTAAAGGCTTTAAAATACTTACCCCATTCGTCTAATTTTAATGTGCCGGGATGTTCCTCTTCGTAAATAATGTTTGCAGTTGTACCGGCAGCGACTATTACAGTTTTAGCGGGAATCGATTTCTCTTGGCCGCTTGATTTAAATGAATATCTTTGCTTTTCCTCATCGAATTCTGCATTCAGTTTATCGAATTTCACCTCTTCCACGGCACCATCGGAATCTTTAACAAATTCTACAGGAGAGAGGAGCTCCATAAACTGTACACCCTGTTCGAGTGTCTCAACTATTTCTTCGTGATTTTCGTGGTAAGACGGAGCGTCGTTGAGTCGTTTACGGTATATGAGCTTAACTCCACCCCACTGCCGCAACAAGGACGTTAAATCGGGAGAGCGGTTTTCCGAAGCTGCTTTTTGTTTCTCATCGCGGATAGCCTTTGCGTGTTCGAAGAATGTATTAATGATCTTTTTCTGACTATCTGAATATGGTTCCCAGAATGTTTTTTCGTTATTGGTTTCGATAAACTTCTCGTAACGGCTCAGAACTTTCTCTACCTGTACGGTTTTTTGATCATTTAAATCAGTCTGGCAGTCAATCTGTGTAA
>CALGOI010000258.1 GCA_937959065.1 uncultured Ignavibacteriota bacterium
ATGATCCCATTAAGAGTAGCTAATATTGAGGAAAATTTCTTTGGGAGACTGAAGGAAAAATATTTCTCACCGGATGGAAGATATTACTCTAAGTATTCCGATGGATTCAATAGATTTAACTACGGTAATATGTATAATGTAATCTATTATAATGCACGAACCTCTTCAACTTACTCTCTCCTCACAAGGAAAGCATTAATAAACCAATTCTACATACCGGCTGAACAAAATGCCGATACATCGAGAGGAAAGTTTATAATTTTCACCTTAATCGAGGAAGATTATAATAACGATGAGGAAATTAATGAAGATGATGGTGAAACAGTTTACAAATGTACGATTCTTGGTCAAGACATAAGGCAAATTTCTCCTGAAAGAATAAGGTTGGTTTATTTCGATGTAGATACAAAATCAGATGCAATATATCTTTATGTTACAGAAGATACCGATGTCAATAAAAAGTTTAATGAAAAAGATGAAACAAAGATACTTCAAACCTCAATAACAAATTCCAACATAGCTACAGAGGTATTGAACGATTCTCTTAAAAATTCAATGAATTCACTCTACAACAATGGTAAATAGAGATCTTTCAAATATTAGAGAAGATTATGATGAAGAAGGAATGGATATAAAGGATGTTTCCCCGGATCCGGTCAAACAATTTGATGATTGGTTTAAGGAATATCTTGACCCGGCAAAACCCGATACGAATGCGATGGTACTTTCTACCAGCGGTAAAGATGGACGTCCGTCTTCACGTGTTGTGCTATTAAAGAGTTTTGATAACAACGGTTTTGTATTCTTTACTAATTATGACAGCGAAAAGGGTAAAGAACTTGAACAGAACCCGTATGCTTCCCTGCTTTTTTTCTGGCCTAATCTCCAAAAACAGGTGAGAATAGAAGGGAAAGTTGTAAAAGTGCATGAAGCAGTCTCTGAAGAATATTTTCACTCGCGTCCAAGGGAAAGCCAGATCGCAGCACATGCTTCTGCCCAAAGTTCAGTAATTCCAGACCGTTCTTTCCTTATTAACCAGTTTAGAGAAATTGAAAGTAAATTTGATGGAAAGGAGATTCCGCTGCCATCTAATTGGGGCGGTTATAAACTTGTACCGGATAAGTTCGAATTCTGGCAAGGCCGCGAAAGCCGTCTTCATGACAGGATAAGATATACTTTAGAAAACGGTAAATGGTTTATTGATAGATTAAGTCCATAACATGTCACTGAAAAAGTATAAAGAGAAGCGAGACCTCGATGATTCAGGTGAACCATCAGGAGAAACCAATGGTTCTTCTAAAAAGCTCAGATTTGTTGTTCAAAAACATAACGCTACCAGTCTGCATTATGATTTCCGGCTCGAGCTCAACGGTGTAATGCCAAGCTGGGCTATTCCAAAAGGCCCCTCACTTGATCCATCCCAAAAAAGATTAGCAATGAAAGTAGAAGATCACCCACTTGATTACAGGAAGTTCGAAGGAGTAATACCCGAAGGGAATTACGGAGCCGGTGAAGTGATTGTCTGGGATGAAGGATTTTATGATGCGCACGATTTAGAAGGAAAATAGGAAAATGAAAAATTATTGGAAAAAGCTCTAAAAAAAGGCGACTTGAAATTTATCCTCCATGGAGAAAAGCTTAAAGGTGAATTTGCTCTTGTACATATGAAATCTGCCAAACAGGACAATGCTTAGCTGCTTATAAATAAAAAGGACAAATATGCATCCAAAAAAGATATCCTGAAGGAAGATAAATCCGTAATTTACGGGAAAACCATCAAATCTCTAAAGAAAGAGGAATAACATTTACTTTTCGCACCAATGAAATTAAATTTTATTATGATAACCTTCAAAAATTCAATCCGGAGGACAAAATGAAATATTATACTAAATTGATTAGTGGGGTGAATTTAGTAATTATATTTACATTAATTTCCATTTCAGTCACTGCATCACCAAGAATTTCATACTACGAAGCATTAGTAAATTCAATCGAAGACGTATCGAATATTCAAAAAGCAAAACTCCTGGCAAAGTCGAATAATCAGCCTCAATGTATACTTTTACCGGGGAATATTAAGATTGACGTTTTAGGTGTCGAAGATGGTAAAGTAGTATATGGGGTTATTACAAATTTTGCACATCCCCTGACCGGCGCAACGACAATGTTTTACGAAGAGATAGCTAACAACTATGACCTATCCAAAGGCAAAATATATTACGGTAATGGAAGAACGATAGACAAGACAAACGGCTTGTACGATCCTCAGGTTGTACGAAGAGGAAGCGGTCCATTCTTACTTATCCCGGATTCGTCAGCAGACAGGATAGTGATGGTAGATGCACAAACCGGAGATGTTGTCGATCCTTTCTTTTTCCCTGCGAGCACACCAAATTTTGGAACCCCTAAGATTGCGCTGCAAACCTCCGATGCAAAGATACTTGTTTCAGATCAAGTAACAGATGGAGTTTGGAAATATGACACATTAGGAAATTCTCTTGGTATATTTGCTCCAATCGGAGGAGTCAATACCGCAATCCTGGACAATATCCGCGGTATGGTATATCGTCCAAACGGAAATTTGCTGGTTGCTGTCGGCGGAGGAGGAAATGTGAATACAATTCAGCAATTTGATTCAGCCGGCGTTAATCTAGGGGCATTTATTAATACGAATTTGTCAAGCCCGTTTAATCTTGCATACCGTTCAGGCGATCTACTTGTAAGCATGAGTGGAGGTACAAAGCTTAATAAATATACATTTGACGGAACGTACATAGGTGTTGGAATTTCCGGGACGTATAATTTTTTCCAGCAGATCTATGCACACCCCGGTGACAGCTTTGCAGTTGCAAATTTAACCGGTGCAGCTGCGGGTATAGTCACATTTGATTCGGCTGGTAACCAAACATCACTCTTAAATGGTGTAACCACTAACTATGGAGTTTACCTGCTTGGTAACGGCAATTATCTTACTACAAATCCATCCGGATTGCATGAGATAAATCCAACGACCGGTACATTAGTCAGAACGATAATGGCAATGTCCGGGCAGTACATATCATATTATGATCCGGATATGCTGGTTGGAGTATCAACCCAGACAAGTACTTTTGCCAATAGTTATAAATTGCATTCTAATTTCCCGAATCCATTCAATCCATCGACAACGATCAGATATGAGATCCCGAAAAATGGATTTGTATCTCTTAAAGTTTATAACTCACTTGGAAAAGAAGTTACATCGCTTGTGAATGAAAACCAGAATACAGGTGTTTATGAGTATGTATTCGAAGCTGCAAATTTATCCAGCGGTATTTATTATTATACACTAACCGCTGGTGACTTTAAGGAAACCAGGAAAATGGTTTTATTAAAGTAAAACTTGTAGTTTTAAAAAAGTTGAATGTAAAAGAACGATCAGACGACATATGAATACAATAGTTTATTTTTCAAAAATCCGCTTTTAAGTTGAAGGGCGGATTTTGTTTTATAAATTATTGTATTTAAAATATTAATAATAAAGAAAATATTCATAATTGATTTTTTAGTAATTTAAAAATTTTTTGTATTTAGTCCTAATGGCAGGTATGTAAAAACATACGCTTACCGGCTGTTACTAAAATAAGATTTTTTTCCCGCTGCGTCCGGATGAAAAACACTCTTCACGGCTTTAACATATAAATTATTATCAACTTGTACATGGTAGTCTGTTTTATTCAAAATTACTAATCCCCCGTTGCATTTGATCGCGGTCAAACAGCTTTTCCTTTCAGGGGAGTTAAGCTAATTACAACTACGAAATTAACACGCGGGGATGTTAGATAAAATGGAATAGAGGTTATATACGTATATATCCCCGATTATAAATTAAGTTTATAAAAATTGTATAATAATCAGTTTTAAATATGGGAAAATCTTATGAATGCACCAATTTTATGAATTTAAAAAGTTAAGGAAATTAGGTAATTTGCGTGGTTGAAAAATTTAATACAATAAAATGGATGTTCAAAATTTTTTACAGGAAGTAGCTACATCGATAGACAATAAGGATGCAAAGAAATTTGCATCATTTATTACACCGGATGGCCAGTTCAGGTTTGGGAATGCTCCTGCAGTGTTTGGTACAGAGGAAATAGTGAAAGTTGTGGACTGGTTTTTTACAACTATTAAAAGCAGCAAACACGAGATACTGAAGACATGGGTTGGAGAAGACGGCAGTATAGTCTGGCAGGGAAAAGTTATTTACACCCGTCTGGATGATAATGTTGTCCCCGTTGATTTTGTAAACGTATTTACTATGGAAGGCGATAAGATAAAAGATTATCTTATCTACATAGATAATGCACCATTAACAGCAGAAATGTAAAAAAAGGCAGGTCATAGACCTGCCTTTTTAGTTTTTAACTCTTAATCTGAAATTTCTAATCTCCAATTGCCCTTCCCCAACCAATAAAACTCCGTATCCAATTCCTTTATATTCATCTGGTACTTTTAAAACAACTTTATAACCGGTCCAGTCATTAGTTCCTTGTATTTTTCTATCATTCATATTATCAAATGCTGCAGTGGTATCATATGATCTTTTTCCTTCATATCTTATTCCGTCTATCCTCATCCATAAGCCAGCCCAGCCTTTCACATCAATGCTTTTAATTTCAGCAGTTAACTCGAGCTCTTTATTTTCAAGCTCTAAAGCTTTTGAATATTTACTTAAAGCTGCGAATTCAGGGTCAACCACTTTGTCAATCGATCTGATCGATTGATCGTGTACACCGTAATCAAATTCATATTTCTCCGGTGCAGTTCCGGTTTTAAACCACATATCAGTAATAAATGGCTTCTCCATCCCGGTAACCTCAAGGCTGTTTGCTTCCTTCAACTCAATATTCCGCGCCCATACATTACCGCTGCCTCTAAGACGAAGACCGTACACAATCTCACTGCTATTTTCCAGTACAGACGCAACCAGTTGATATTTCTTCCAGTCAGAATTACCATAGACCTTTCCATAGGAATGATCTTCATAACCGAGGATGTCACCGCTATAGGCACCATCTACTCTAATAAACATACCTGCACCTCCGTTAACAGATTCTGTTTTAACCTCTGCGCTCAATACTACTTTCTTGCCTCGAAATTCATCTGAAGGGTGAAGCCTTATTATCGATTCTACATTCTTATTAAAATATGGATCCAGGTCAGGAGAAGAAACATTGCCGTTATCATTAAAAACGGTTAACCCAGGTGCCATCATATTTTCCTGAGGTTTCATACCCGAAATAAACCATTCATCCTCATTATTTGAACATCCTGAGTGTAATACCAGCAGGAAAGCTATCAAGTAAATAAGAGCACTTCTTCTCATCATAACCTCACTTCATTTAATATAGCTTCTTTTTTATTCATAAATCTTAATGCAAGTACAAGAAACGCAATATTAATAACAGGATTTACAATTGCCATATAACGAGCATATTCCATTATTGAAGATTTTCCATTTGTCTTATAATAAACAGTAACTAAATCCATCATCGTATTGGATAGATAAAACAGAAATCCAGAAATTCCGACAGATATCAGAATCAGCATTACGACATAAACCGGACCTGTTTTTACTTTCTTATTCAGAACATTACTTAACAACTTATTCTCAGATCTATGACGTTTGTAGAACAAATAACCAATTATAACGGGGAGCGAGAAAATAAGATAGAAGGCACTCATTGCTATAGAATAGGATTCGAGCGCATCGAAATTATTTGACATCGCAAAAATATAAACTGAATTATAAACTATATTGCCTAACAAACTTATAAACTGGAATATCAAACCTCCGAAAATGATCCATGAGAATCTGTTCAAGTAAAGCTCTCTTATATTTGATTTTTTAAACTCGCTTTCAAGAAGGCGATCCTCGCCAATTCGGTTTCTTGCTACCCAAAATGTTTCCTTATCTGACAACCCTTTATCCTTTAGATGTTCAATCTCATCCAAAAGGTGGCTTTCCAGTTCAAGAGCATTTTTTTGTGAGATGCTGTCATATTGGGATAATGATATCTTCCATTGCTCTACACTTTTGTTTAAGTCAAACATGGATCACCTCCCCATAATTTGTTTAAGGTTTCCACCGTTACTTCCCACTGCTTTTTTTCATCAGCCAGTACTCTTGTGCCTTCCTTTTCAAGAAAATAATATTTTCTTTTCCTCCCGGTGTCACTCTTAATCCATTTGGAAGAGATGAGCTTTTGGTCCTCCATTCTGTGAAGTACAGGATAAAGCATCCCATCCGTCCATGCTATCTTCCCCCCGGACATATCCCTGACTCTTTTTATAATATCATAACCGTAGGATTCACCGTGAGACAAAATGGAAAGTATCAGAGGCTTTGCTGAAGCTGCTACAAGGTCTTTTGAAATCATAATTGCTGTATTTTAGTTATGCATAGTACTGCTATGTAATATACATAGATGTACTATGTATGTCAAGTAATAAAAAGGCAGGTCATAGACCTGCCTTTTTAGTTTAGTATCTGAAATTTGAATTACGAGTTTACAAACCTATCTTTATAAGCAGTTACTTCATCCTGAATTTCTTTTGGGAGCCTGTCACCAAATATTTTAAAGTATTCTTCAAGTTCTGTAGCTTCGGCGATTCCCTGTTCTTTAGGCATTTCGAACAATTTATTCATAGTACTATCATCAATATCCAGTCCTGTTGTATCGATTGAGCCTTCATTAGGTAATCTTCCAATTGGGGTTTCTGTATAATCATCTTTGCCGTTAACTCTTTCACAGATCCATTTAATGACTCTGATATTGTCTCCGAAACCGGGCCACATAAATTTACCGTTATCATCCTTTCTAAACCAGTTAACATAAAAAATCTTAGGCAGTTTATCTTTATCAGGAGCGGTCTCACCCATTTCAATCCAGTGTTTGAAATAATCCCCCATATTATATCCGCAGAAAGGAAGCATAGCAAACGGATCATGTCTTAATTCACCTACAGCCCCTGCCGCAGCAGCTGTTTTTTCCGATGAAACCGATGCTCCAAGGAAAACACCGTGATTCCAGTTAAATGCTTCAGTAACAAGAGGGATGAAAGAGGCTCTTCTTCCGCCAAACATAATAGCAGAGATCGGTACTCCTTTAGGATCTTTCCATGCAGGATCGATAGTAGGACACTGATCAGCAGGTGTCGTAAACCTGGAATTTGGATGAGAAGAAGGGGTACCGGATTCAGGAGTCCAATCGTTTCCGTGCCAGTCAATAAGATGCGCGGGAGGTTCATCGGTCATACCTTCCCACCAAACATCACCGTCATCAGTATATGCAACATTAGTAAATATTGAATTCTTTTTCATTGTATCCATAGCATTGCCATTCGTTTTATAAGAAGTCCCCGGAGCAACACCAAAGAAACCGGCTTCAGGATTGATAGCATAGAGTCTTCCATCCTCACCAAACTTCATCCATGCAATATCATCACCCACTGTTTCGACTTTCCATCCGGGGAGAGTAGGTGTCAGCATAGCCAGGTTAGTTTTACCGCAAGCACTTGGAAAAGCGGCTGCAATATATTTCTTTTCACCTTCAGGCGAAGTGATACCTACGATCAACATGTGTTCCGCGAGCCATCCTTGTTGTTTAGCCATGTACGATGCAATCCTTAAAGCAAAACACTTTTTACCAAGAAGGGCATTGCCACCGTAACCGCTTCCATATGAAACAATGCTTTTTTTTTTTTTTTTTTTAAAAATAAAATTATTTTCTTTATAAGACCATATAACATCTGCCTGTCCATTTTCTAGGTGATATATAATTGTGTTGATACATTTTACAAAATCGCCGTCACCAAGAACATCAAGGACTCTTTTTCCAATCCTCGTCATAATTCTCATATTCAAGACAACATACGGGGAATCAGAGATCTCAACACCAATATGTGATATATCCGAAGCAAGAGGTCCCATACTGTAAGGAATCACGTACATTGTTCTTCCTTTCATGCAACCGTCAAATAAAGACTTTAGCGCAGTTCTCATTTCTTCCGGTTCTCTCCAGTTATTAGTAGGACCTGCGTCTATCTCATTTTTTGAACAGATAAATGTCCTGTCTTCTACCCTTGCAACATCATTTGGGTCGGATCTCACCAGGTAGCTATTAGGCCTCTTTTCATCGTTTAATTTAATAAATGAACCATTATCGAGACACAGCTTGATCAAATCTGCTGCTTCTTCATCAGAACCATCACACCATCTTACACTGTCAGGCTTACAAAGCTTCTCAACCTCATCTACCCATTGTTTTAACTTTTGATTGTCAGTCATTATTACTCCATTAGTTTATTTATTAATAATTTATTTTTCTGTATTTGAATTTTCTTTCACAATCTCACTTAAAACATCACCAGACATAGTCTCCTCTTCTGTGACTTTAAAATTTTTAGAAGTAAGATTGTAACTCATCATGATGGCGACCGGTCTTGTTTGCGGGAAATTCATTAACGCAATTTTAATCATGCTCATTATAGGGTACGCTAAAATCATTCCAACTATTCCCCATACATATCCCCAGAAAAGCAGTGAGACAAGTAAAAGAATAGGGCTAAGATCAAGCCTGTCTCCAAGAACTTTGGGTTCAACCATATTTCCTTTAATATTCTGAACAATAGTCAAAAGCCCCACAACTATCACAGGATAAAAGAAACCGCCATATTGGAAAATCATAACAAGCCCAACAAGGACAGTTACAACTATAGAGCCAATATATGGTATATAATCGGTTATAAAAAAGAGGAAAGCCCACATAAAGGCAAACTCGACTCCAAAAATATATAGAATTATCCAAATTACTATTGCTTGAGCCAGCGACAATAATGTTTTCCCTACCACATACTTCCTGGTATCATCAAAAATCGCGGTAAAAGTATTATAAAGAACTACAGCATTTTCTTTACTGAAAGCATAAACAATCCTTTTTCTTATGCTTCCGAATTCAGACAAAAGAAAAATCACATATATAAGTATCAAAACGAAGTTACTGAATACATTCAATACTCCAGAGAAGATACCAGTGACCGCGCCGGTGATACTTGTTTCTTTGATAAGATTTTTTAACTGGAGCGACTCCTCAATATTTTTAGTTTGCTCCTGTGAAAGGTTAAGTGAACTAATCAAGTTTGAATAAAGCTCCATAAATTTAGCTTCATAGTAAGCGGAGTTTGCCATATAGGAATCAATACCCGCGTAAACAAAAACACTGGTAATATTGGAAATGATAACAATAAGTAATATAATAAGCGTAATAGCCACAAACCCCGGTACCTTTTTAGTCCTCATCCATCTATACAACGGCTGAAAAAGCAAAGCAATAAAAATTGCAATAACCAGCGGCACAAGAATGCTCTGAAGCTCTTTTAAAACAAATACACCAAACCCTACAATCAACAAGGACGCAATTAATGTAAGCGCACGAAGGTATTTAGTATTTTCAGCAGATCTTTTTTCCATTAAACGCTTATTGCGTATTTAATTGGGTCTTCTACCCCTGCCAGCTTGAATCCTCTCAATCTAAGTGCACAGCTGTCACACTCCCCGCAGGCAATATCATTATTTTTATAACACGACCAGCTCAGGTGTATAGGTGATCTCAACTCTATGGATTTTAAAACAATATCTTTTTTGGAATGGTCAATAATAGGTGTTTCAACTCTTATGTTTGAGCCGGGTTTAGTCCCGGATGAAACCATTTTATTAAAGGCTTCAAAAAACTCCTTACGGCAATCGGGATACCCGCTCGAATCTTCCTCAACCGCACCGATAAAAATTTTATGTACTTTTAAAACCTCAGCCCAGCTAACTGAAATCGACAAAATATTTGCATTTCTGAATGGGACATAGCTGGTTGGAATTTCTTTAGAATCAATTTCAGCCGGAGTAATATCGATGCTCTCGTCGGTCAAGGATGATCCGCCTATATCTTTCAAATGGGAAATATCCACAACAAGCCGTTTATCTACATTATAATAATCCGCAATATCGTTGAATGCTTTTAATTCTCTCTCCTGTGTTTTCTGACCGTAGTTTACATGAAGGAAAGCAAGATCGTACTCCTTGTGAGCAATTGCAGCAGTAAGCGCGCTATCCATTCCCCCACTGACTAAGACAATGGCTAACTCTCTATTCTTTTCCTGATACACTTCTTAATATTCAGAATTTACATAAAAATATAAAAATACACAGAATAAGCAATAAATTGAAGTCAGAATTTAGCTCATAATCACCATAAATACTTC
>CALGOI010000259.1 GCA_937959065.1 uncultured Ignavibacteriota bacterium
GATTAGGTCATTCAACCGGTTTAATGTACGCAGGAAGGTCGATTTACCGCACCCGGATGGTCCTATCAATGCGGTTATCTTATTCGGCTCTATTTCGATGGTTATATCTTTAAGAGCGTGTATTTTTCCTCTATCGTAATATAAATTGAGTTTATCTGTTACTATCTTGGGTTTGCTCAATATCGGGAAAATTAAATTGTAATATACACAAATTTATTCAATTCAGCGCCAATAACATGTAAAATTATAGTTAAATCTGTCAAATATCCTGTAAAATATCAATAATTATAAACAATATCAGTTTATTACTACTCCGTCTTTCAGATTTATTACCCTGTCGCATCTCTTTGCAAAATCCTCGTTATGAGTAACAATAACAAATGTATGGTTGAATTTCTCTCTCAGCGAGAATAATAACTGCATCACAGCATCCGCGTTCTCTGTATCCAGATTTCCCGTAGGCTCATCAGCAAGCACCAGGCGTGGTGAATTGATCAGCGCTCTGGCTATCGCAACCCTTTGAGCTTCACCTCCCGATATTTCCGATGGCTTGTGGCTCTCTCTGTCTGCTATCCCTACTTCCTTCAGCAGCTCCTTTGCTTTTTCTTCATTCTTTTTACCTGATATCATGCTCGCTATCATCACATTCTCTAGTGCAGTAAATTCAGGCAGGAGGTGATGAAACTGGAAAATGAACCCGACACTTTTATTCCTGAAGTCCGATACGTTCTTCTCACTCATATCGAATACATTATTCCCGTCGAACAGCACCTCACCTGAATCCGGCTTATCCAGAGTGCCGAGTATGTGCAATAGTGTGCTCTTTCCCGTTCCGGATTTTCCGACTATCGCGACTATCTCGCCGTCATAAATATCAAGAGTGATGCCCTTCAATACCGGAAGGTAATTATTCTTCGATATCTTATAAGACTTTTTTATGTCCTTTACTGAAAGTAAAACTTTTCTTTCCATTAAACTTGTTTTGTTTTTATTCCCACCTGATGGATTTTATCGGGTCAGACTTGGCTGCCTTATAGGCCGGGTATACCGACGCCAGGAAACATAATAAGAATGCCGCAAGCGGTACTGCTATAAAATCCATTAACCTGAGCTCGACAGGTAATGAATCAACCGCGTATCTTAGCGGGTCGAGTTTGTAAAAATTAAATTCTATCTGTCCTAAGATCGTCAGCAGTCCCAGTAAACTTCCCACTACCATCCCGATTAACCCCACCGTAATACCTTCATATAAAAAAATTCTCTTTATCATCTTCTCTGTTGCTCCCATCGCTTTCAATATCCCGATGTCCCTCTTCTTCTCTATCACTGTCATCGTCAGTGATGTAAGTATATTAAACGACGCCACCACAATTATCAAACTCAATATGCTGAAGGATGTCCACCTCTCTATGTTCATCAGCGAATAAAAATCCGCGTGAAGGTCATACCACGTCAATATATTATATTCGTTCCCCAACTCCTGCATCAGCTCTTCTTTTACACCTTCCGAACTCTTGATGTCATTCAATCGAATATCCACACCATTAACATTCCCACCCAGATCGAATAACTCCTGTGAATTTGCCAATGAAATAAACGCGTACTTGCTGTCATACTCCTTGTTATCCGATTCGAATATACCACGTACGATGAACTTCTTTGTCAGCGGTTCCACGAACTGGGTCAAAGACTTTTCCAGTCCCACCGTGCTAACCAGTGTAACAGTATCACCCTCTAAACTCCTGAGTTCACCTGCCAGCGTCCTTCCCAGCACTATCCCGCCAATGTCACCTTTATTCTGTAAATTTAACTCTCCCAGCACCGTGGATTGCTCCAATCCAGAAACTTCACCATATTTCTTCTCGTCTATTCCCTTTATATAAATTGCCTTCGTTATGTCCTGCGTTGATGCCAGCCCTTTATTTAATGTGAAAGGAGACGATGCCTTTACATCGAAATTCTTTATCTTTTCTTCGAGCGTCTTGTAATCGCTTAGCTGTGTAGACGATTTTGATTCTATACGTATGTGAGGATCGAACGCCACCAGAAGGGAAGTTACCTTTGAATTAAACCCGTTGAATACAGACAGTACTATTATCATAGCAGCCACCCCGATCGTTACACCGATTATGGATATTATCGAAATGATCGTGATGAAATTTATCCGCTTCTTTGAAAATAAATAACGTCTTGCTATGAAATATTCTAAGCTCAATTCCGGAGGTTGGTTTATTCGTCGAAAACGATTACTGATTCAGTGTACTGCCGTACTTTGTTCTTATCTATCTTCTCGAGAAGCAATTTCTCGAGCTCCTTTGTCTTATTCTTTATGTTACCCAGTGTAAGCAGCTTCTTTATCTCGTATCTTACGTGAAGCACCCTGTTCCTTAATATATGGCGTGTAATACCCGCCGGTATTTTCCTGTCACTCTTTGCTATCTTTACTATGTGCTCTTTCTTAAACTTTGGAAATTCTATCAGCGTTCCTTTTCTTCTTGTATACTTCTTCAAATTGGCAAAATCTATCTCCGGCTCCGACCGGTCGAAGGAATATTTATGAAAGTACAAATGCGTGAGCCCGTTCATCTGGTCTACCATCTTATTAAATTCCTTCGCCAGAGTAATCACCATCGTTTCATTCTTGTTGATATCGGATATCAGTATCCTGTTCAGGTTATTGTGCAGAATCTTCTTCCCGTTCTTTACAGTTGTTATTTCATACTTTATCCCATTCTCATCACAGTATTCCTTGATCACATTGTCATCCATATCATAAACCAGGTGATTCCATTTGGATAGCTTAGTTTGGCTGTCATTATAATCTATGATCTGGGCCAGCACTAGCTTGCAGCCGATATCCTTGAGTGAGCTGTAACGGTTTGCACCGTCGATTAGTATCAGTTCGTTATTGTACTCTGCCACTATGATCGGATTGATGAGATACTTATCTCTTTTGATACGTGAATAAATATTCCTGAGGCGTTTGGTTTCAGTATCCTCGTGAAGTAGAATTTCGTTAATCTTTAAGAGCTTCAGATCAAAAAAACTATCTGTGTAATTTATCATTTAACTTTTTGAAGTGCCTTTTGCTTTTTCAAATTCTATTTCCCCTTCACCCTTCATTTTTGCATGGATCGCATCGCCGGGGAGGAAGTCTCCGCTTAGAAGTTTCTCAGAAAGGGGATTGGTTATATACTTTTGTATGGTCCGCTTTAATGGTCTCGCTCCGTATTGTATGTCGAATCCCAGCTTGCCAAGCCAGTCTTTTACATCATCGTCCACCACCAGCGACATCTGGTTATGCTGCAGCATTCTCTCTACGTTAGCTAACTGCAGATCCACAATCAATCTAATCTCTCCCTGTGTTAACGGCTTGAATAAAATTATCTCATCTATCCTGTTCAGAAATTCCGGCCTTATCGTTGATTTTAATAGATCGAAAAGTTTAAGTCTCAGCTCGTTCATTATCTCGTCCCTGTTCTCTTCAGTGACATCCTTTAATCTCTCCTGTATGATATGTGAACCAAGATTGGACGTCATTATAATGATCGTATTCTTGAAATTTACCGTCTTTCCTTTCGAATCCGTTAATCTTCCTTCATCCAGTACCTGTAGCAGGATATTAAATACGTCCGGGTGTGCTTTTTCTATCTCATCCAGCAATACCACGCAGTATGGTCTTCTTCTTACTGCTTCGGTTAGTTGTCCGCCTTCTTCATATCCTACATAGCCCGGGGGAGCGCCTACAAGTCTCGATACGGAGAACTTCTCCATATACTCACTCATATCTATCCTTACTATCGCCTTCTCATCATCGAATAAAAACTCTGCCAGGGCTCTCGCCAGCTCAGTCTTACCTACACCCGTTGTTCCTAAAAAAATAAACGAACCAATTGGTCTGTTTTCATCCTGCAGCCCTGCTCTCGATCTTCTTATTGCTTCCGATACCGCGATCACAGCATCTTTCTGTCCTACAAGTCTCTCTGCCAGGTTTTCTTCCATCTTCAACAGCTTTGCTCTTTCACTCTCTAACATCTTAGTAACAGGGATACCCGTCCACCTGGAAACGATCTCCGCGATGTCGTCTGCGTCAACCTCTTCTTTAAGCATCTGCTTATTTTCCTGCACTTTCTTAAGCTCATCGTTCTTTGATTCTATCGTCTTATCCAGCTCAGGTAATTTACCGTATCTTATCTCCGCAACCTTGGTAAGGTCGCCCTCTCTTTCATACCTTTCAGCGTCTGCCTTAAGGTTATCGATTTCCTCCTTGGATGAACGTATGGTTTTGATGAGGTCTTTTTCCAGATTCCAGTGGACTATAAGCTCATCGCGGCTGCATTTTAGCTCGGCAAGCTCTTTCTCGATCTCTTCGAGACGTACCTTTGTCGGAT
>CALGOI010000260.1 GCA_937959065.1 uncultured Ignavibacteriota bacterium
GGCTGTACCCGATCCGTATCTGGACATCGGGATGCCGTTCGATTGCATCTTTGAATGTTCATCTTCATCCATCCCTTTATGAATATGACTGTTATCTTTTAAACTGTCGGTTACAGACGTCGTATCCTCATGCTTACCATGATGATTGTGTCCATTATCCTGTGATTTACCCGCAAAAGGGAAAAACAGGATTGCTGTTATTATGATTATAATTTTCATTTCAGTGTATTAAGTTTATTAGAATTTAGTTTAGCGTTTTGTAAATTATCATTCCTACCGCCATCAAAACAATTAATGTATCTTAAACTAATGTAACTGTTGTCATAGGCAAATTAAAAACTGTTCCCAGGCATGCACACTGGATCTTACTCTTACGTAATACCGATTGAAGGACTCCTATTGTACTAATGCCCATCACTATTAATGTTATCCAGCTTGTGATCAGCATATCAAAGTTAGCAAGATAGGCAACCCCGAGTGCAAGCTCAATAAATGGATAAACAAATCCATAACCAGGCCATTTCTTTGCGATAATGTCGTAGGAACTGTATGAGTACGCAAACCCCTTCAGGTCGAGAAATTTGAAAAATGAGAAGACTACAAAAAAACCTCCCATGAAATTACTCATCATATTCATCCAGTTAACTTCACCATCTCTTATTTGGTTCAAAATTACAAACCCCAATAGATATGCAAGAATCAGAATAAGAGGTTTATAAGTAACCGCCTTGCTTTCTTCTGTTTTTATCAAATCTTGTGTCCCCAACTCACCTGTTTTTTCCTCAAGCGAATAATTCCCTGCTTTTCCGACTACTTTGTTTATTTCGTTTGTGGAAACGTGCTGATTCATTGAAAGTGTGGTCTCCGGAGGATCAAGGCTGATTGATTTTATCTTAATACCTTCTACCGATTTCAGTGCTCCGGTTACTTTCTGTAGGCAGGATGAACAGGTCATCCCTTCGATTTTATATGTGTGCTCCATATATACAATGTTTAATTAATTACTATACAAAATTAAACATTGTACACGTAAATCCTGTTATATTTTTTCAAATTTGATTTGCACAATTTTCAGGTGACCCTGTCGATGGGATTTCGGTTGTTTTCGGTAAGTGACTTAAACTGCGATGGAGTCAATCCGGTAACATCTTTGAATTGCCGGGAAAGGTGAGCTGTACTGCTGTAATCCATTTCGAAAGCTATCTCGCTAAGTGAGTAGTTATCGTATACTATTAGCTCTTTTACTTTCTCTATCTTCTGGAGTATTACAAATTTTTCAATGGTTATACCTTCCATTGATGAAAATAAATTACTTAAGTATTTATAATCAAGCTTCAAATTTCTTGAAATGTACTCTGAATAATTCTCTCCGTCTTCCTTACCCTTATTGTAATGTACTGCATCCACGACTAAATTCTTTATCTCTTCTATGATTTGTTCATTCCTTCTGTCCAATATCTCAAATCCTTCCTTTTCTAAAACTATCTTTATCTTTTCCATATCCTCTTTGCCGGGCTCTTCCGTTATTTTTGCGCTCCCAAGCGTTACTTCCTCTACTGTATAGCCAAGCTTTTCAAGTTCATCCCTTACCACCCTCATGCACCTCAGACAAACCATGTTTTTAATTTTTATTATCACTATATTACCCCCTTCTCTTTCAGAAACAATCTCTCTCCAAAGAAAATTAATAATATTGACCCCACTGATACTCCAAGTACCATTGGATCTGTAGTTGCTTTTACCCAGATAAAACCCGATAGTATAACAATGTCGAGTACTATCGCTGCTACAACAATTACCGGGTTTGCCTTTACACTCTCTTTCATCCTGGTTAAAACTCCCCACTGTATTATAATATCCATTATAATATAAAATATAGCCCCCATCGCAGCTATCCTGCTCAGGTCAAAGAACACCGTTAATATTATTGCTATCCCTGCAATGTAAACCAGCATGTGTTTATGTATCGGACCTTTCATCCCAAGGTGGCTGTGCGGGATTAACTTCATCTCCGTCAGCATTGCCGTCATCCTCGAGACAGCAAATATGCTTGCTACTATTCCGGAGATAGTCGCCAGTATTGCTATAGCCACTGTGAACCATACACCGTACTCCCCAAATGCCGGTCGTGATGCCGCCGCTAATGAATAATCTTTCGCCTTTATTATCTCATCTATAGAAAGGTTGGATGAAACAGCGAATGAAACCAATAAATATATTACTGCACAAATTAAAAGAGAGATTATAATAGCTCTTCCAACATTCTTATGCGGATTTACAATTTCACTCCCGCTGTTGGTGATCGTTGTAAATCCCTTATATGCTAGAATCGTTAGTGCAAGTGCTCCAAGATAACTTGTTATTGGATAACTCCCCGGATCACTATTCGCAATCCCTTCTCCAAATGAAAAACCCGTCACTGCAAGTGCGCCTATCGCAAAAACCGCTATACCTCCGATCTTTAATATTGCCATTGTAGTAGAGGACTTCTCTATTATATCATTTCCTGACCAGTTTATAATAAATGCCCCTACTATTAATATCACTCCTAATATTGGAATTAAAAAATTGAGATCCTTGGCATTGAATATCTGTAGAACATAAGTTCCGAACGTCCTCGCAACCAGACTTTCATTAATGACCATCGAGAATGCCATCAATAAAGCTGCCGTTGCGGTTATCGTTCCTTTCCCGTACTCCTTCATCAGTATCATGCCGATACCGCCTGCTGATGGATATTCATCTGATACTTTTATATATGTATAAGCACTGAATCCAGATACAATACCGCCCACTATAAATGCAATCGGGAACAATGCTCCCGATAATTGTGCTACCTGCCCGAGCAAAGCGAATATCCCTGCTCCTACCATCACTCCTGTTCCGAGAGATACTGCTCCGGCTAACGTTAAGCTGTTCTTTTTGAATTCACTCATTCATACAATATAACACCAAAATCCGAAAAATAAAAAAAGCTAATTATATATTAAATTGAAAATACTTTTGATGTTAAAATTATAATAAAATTTTGCACTAATGTTCTTTTATAATATCATCTTTTTATTATTTGGGGCATTAGTGTTACAATTGTGTCTCACATTTGACATGTTGAATTTCCCTGCGTCACTGGAACATATGTTTTTATTAAATGTAATTTTGTGGTATTTGTTTTGCTGGTTTATAATTATAAATAAGTAATTAAAATTTTTCAAAATGGAAAATAATAAAAGCTATTTAAAGTTAATTTCAATGACAATCATTCACTTTATATTTATGTTTGTTATAATGTACTCTGCGGTTTATATTTTTGACCATGCATATTTTAATTTAAATAAAATATATATGGCTCTAATTATGACTATACCAATGATAAGTATTGAGATATTTATGATGAGTAAAATGTATCCTAATAAAATTTATAACTACACAATTGTAGGGGTTTCCTTAATCCTGTTTATAACTTTCTTTCTCTTTATTCGATCACAAACCGCAATTGAGGATAAACAATTCTTGAGATCGATGATTCCTCATCATTCCAGTGCTATCTTAATGTGTGACGAAGCTAATATTACTGACCCCGAAATTAAAACGCTTTGCGATAGTATTACTGCTGCTCAAATAAGAGAAATAAAACAAATGGAACAAATTCTAAGCAGATTAAATAAATAAAAAAAGCTATCCTCTAAATTAATAGAGGATAGCTCGGTTGAATTTTCGTTCACTAAAGAACAAAAACTACAATTTAATTTATAATTTCTTTATCTTCGTCACTTTTACCGAGCTGGGGAGGTTTACATTACCCTGTACCATCACCTTATCTCCGCTGCTGTAATCACCGCTAACATTCTTTAAAGATAAGTTGGGTGTGTTACCTGTCGTTAAAGAAAAACCTGATGATACGTCACCGCTTAATGTCCCGTCCGCTTTTACTTTAATGTCTCTTAAAGTGAATCCGCCGTCCGTTACCGCGTCCCTTATTTCGTTAAAGTTGATCTTCTTATTCGATTTGAATTCAATTGTGAATGTTGCCGCTTTAAGATTTGCCTTTACTGACTTTACAAAGTCGAGCGAAGTTAACTGCCCCTCTACGCCCTTAGCGCATAGTGAACAGGTAAACCCATCCACGCCTATAACTGCCTGCTTAACCTGTGCATTCGCGCTCAGGCTAAACAATAACATCATCCCAAATACTAATAATGATAATGATAATCTTTTCATTTGTTTATTTCTCCTTAATATTTTTAAACATACATAATTTTTATTTAAAATAAAGCAGATTCCAATATATTTAACGTAAAACATGCATTATTTGTTCTGTTTAATGAACCATGAACTTCGCCATGTCTGATTGCTTTAGCTTTCCCCTCTTCCTCATGTATTCCTTTATCATTACAAATATTATCGGCGTAACAAAAAGAACATGAATTGCAGATGTTATAATACCGCCAATTAGAGGAACTGCCAGCGGTTTTGCCAGGTCAGCTCCCGTTCCTGTTGCCCACATTATAGGTATTAATCCAAACATCGATGTCGCAACCGTCATTAGTTTAGGCCTCAACCTTAATATTGCTCCGTCTTCGGTAGCTTGTATCAGGTCTTCCCTGGATAAGTGTCCTTTCTTTTGAATTAATTTTTTATCCAGTGCTTCATGCAGGTATATCACCATTACCACACCGGTCTCTACCGCAATTCCGTACAACGCGATAAATCCTACCCAGATCGCCACTGAAAAATTAAGCCCTAGTATCGCCATAAAGTAAACACCTCCTATCAATGCAAATGGTACCGAAAGCATTACAAGAGCTGCCTCAAGAAAATTCTTAAATGTGAAGAACAGCATCACAAATATGATCACAAAAACGACCGGTAAAATTATGGATAACCTTTCCTTGGCCCGTATCTGGTTTTCCCACTGACCGCTCCATGTGTAATAATATCCCGGGGGAAGTCGCAGTTTCTCGTCCAGCACATCTTTTGCTTCATTTACAAATCCGCCCATGTCCCTGTCTCTTACATTTAAAAATACTATTGACCTCAGCCTGCCGTCTTCTGCTGATATCATCGGTGGTCCTGATGTAATTTTAATATCAGCTATTTCACCTAACGGGATCTGTCTTCCTGAAACATTTATTCCTCCCAGGTTAACTGTCTTGCTGTCGTCAGGCATCGTATTCTGATTTCCCATTTGATTTAATGGAGCATTTACGTAAACTTCCTTCAGAGCTTCCACATCAAACCTGAAGTCCTTCATATACCTTACCCTTATCGGGAACCGCCTCCTTCCATCTATCTTCGTTGAGATATTCTCACCACCTACAGCTATCTCAATAACATCCTGCACATCCTCTACATTTAAACCATACCTTGATATCGCTTCCCTCTTTATATCTATATCTATATATGTACCTCCCTGGACCCGCTCAGCAAATACATCAGCAGCACCGGGTATCGGTTTAACAAGATTTTCTATCTCTATTGCAAGTCTCTCTAGGGTATCTAGATTGTCCCCGAATATCTTTATCCCCAGGTCTGACCTCACTCCGGTCGATAGCATGTTGATCCTGTTTATTATCGGCTGGGTCCATCCGTTGCTGACTCCGGGTATTGAAAGCTTCGAATTCAATTCGGCAATTATATCGTTTTTGGTTACCCCCTCCCTCCATTCTGATCTATCTTTTAATATTATAATCGACTCTATCATGCTAACCGGCGCCGGGTCTGTCGGGGTATCGGCCCGCCCTACTTTTCCGAGCACCTGTTCCACCTCAGGTATGCTCATTATTATCTTATCCTGTACCTGCATTATACGCTTTGCTTCTGTTATGGAAACGTTCGGAAATGTCGTTGGCATGAACAATATGCTTCCTTCGTCCAGGGGCGGCATGAACTCGCTTCCGGTGTCCATTATAATCGGGACTGTAATTAATAATGCCAACACGTTTGCCGCTAATACAGACTTCCTGTACTTTAATGCAAACCTCAATACCGGGGCATATAAATTTACGAAGAACTTTGATACTGGATTTTTTTCTTCGCTGTAAAATTTACCCCTCATAAAGAATGTCATCAGCATCGGTACAAGCGTGATCGTTATCAGCGCTGACCCGGCTATTGCAAAAGTCTTCGTCCATGCAAGCGGGTGAAATAACTTTCCCTCCTGCCCTTCTAACATAAACACAGGGAGAAACGAGACTACTATGATAGCCTCTGAAAAGAATATTGCCCGCCCAACCTGCTTTGCTGACTTGGCTGCTATTTCTATAAAGTTAACATCCTCACCCAGCAGTTGTGCCTGATGAAAATTCCTGTACGCATTCTCCACCATTACGATCGAAGCATCCACCATTACACCAATTGAAATAATGAGACCTCCAAGGCTCATAATATTTGATGTTATGTCGAACTGCTTCATTAATATGAATGATATCAGTATCGCGACGGGTATCTCGATCAGTATTCTTACTGCACTCCTGAAATGGAATAAAAACACCATTACAACCAAACTGACTATTATAGCCTCTTCAATTATTGCATACTTGAGCGTATTGATCGCCCTCGATATCAGGTCACTCCTGTCGTATGAAACCTCAATCGTTATTCCCTCAGGCAGACCCTTCTCTAATTCGGTTAACTTCTCCTTAACCCTGTCTATTACCGTTTGCGGATTTTCACCGTATCGCATTACTATTATACCGCCGACTACCTCGCCCTCCCCGTTAAGGTCCAGTAGACCCCTCCTGATATCAGCTCCTATCTGAACTGACGCTATATCCTTCACCCTTACCGGGATTCCATCCCTGTTAGCCCGTATCGTAATACTTTCGATATCTTCCACATTGTTTATATACCCCAGCCCTCTTACAAAATACTCCATATCCGAAGACTCTATATTTCTCCCTCCTACATCCCTGTTGCTCATCATTACAGCATTTTTTACATCAGATATCGATAAACCATATGCATTCAGCCTGTTCGGATCGATGTCTATCTGGTACTGCTTTACAAATCCTCCTACCGAAGCTACCTCTGCTACTCCGTCAACAGATTGCAAACCAAGCTTCAGGTAATAATCCTGAATTGCTCTCAACTCTCCAAGATCATACTTTTCACTTTTGAGATGGTACCAGAATACATGCCCTACTCCGGTGCCGTCAGGTCCTAATACAGGCGTTACTCCCTCCGGAAGCGAACCCTGTACCTGGTTTAACTTCTCCAGCACCCTGCTCCTTGCCCAGTAAATATCCGCATCATCTTCGAAAATTATATAAATAAAACTCATCCCGAACATCGACTGGCTTCTGACTGCCTTCACCTTCGGCATACCCTGCAAATTCGTCGTCAAAGGATATGTCACCTGGTCTTCTACCACCTGGGGACTTCGCCCTTTCCACTCTGTCCATACTATCACCTGGTTATCCGATAGATCTGGAATCGCATCCACCGGTGTATTAATCATGCAATAAATTCCATAACCGATAACACCAAGGTAAATTATCGCGATGATAAACCGGTTCTTTACGGAAAAATCTATAATTTTTTCTATCATCTCTCTTCTCCCCCTTTAACGGTTATGTTTCATATCTTCCATCGCATCCTGGTCAGGATTTATCTTGGGTTCCTTGCTCTCCATTTCCATTTCTCCGTGATCATGACTGTCCATCGTGCCCGTTCTTATCCTGCTCTCGCTGTCTAGCAAGAAACCTGCACTCGTTACTATCACATCCCCTTCATTTATTCCTGAACTTATCAGATAGCTTCTGTCCCTCTCACCTCCTATAACTACTTTTCTCGGGGCAAATACATTGTCACCTTTCTTTATATACACGATATCTTCCTTTCCTGTCCTCAACACTGCATTTCTAGGAACTACTATGTATCTTGACGTCTTGTTCGTTTCTATCCCCACCTTAACAAACATGCCCGGTTTCATCATCATAT
>CALGOI010000261.1 GCA_937959065.1 uncultured Ignavibacteriota bacterium
TAGTGTTGTTGATGGTCCATAGAAGGTATTTATCCAGCTCATAGCTGATTCAACAACATCGTCTTTTCCCTGTGCTACCATATTAGGTGTCAACCAAACATTTTGATCCACAGGAAATTCAAGATGTGTTAAGTATTTACCTGGTGTATGCATTTCATAAGCATCTGCCACAGCCACAGAAATAAACCAGTCAGGATGGATAGAGTAAGTATAAGAAGGAGAGTTAAATGCTGTATTTGTTGTTTTACCAAAAAATTTTGCTCTTGGATGATATTTCATTCTTAGTGCTACCTGATCTCCTGAACTTACCGCCCCGGGGCCGGTCAATACAGCTATAGGTTTTAAATATCCCGGAGGAGTACCTTTAATTTTATATGTGGCAGATGAATTATTTACAACGAGTGACAAATGGTTAGCAGGATTATTTCTTCTACCAAAGTCAATAGTTGTATATTCAGAGCTAAATACTTTAGATAATGCAGAATCGCTTAAAAACATATTGCCCCCAAAGTTTGTGCGGAAATCAATTATGAGGCCATCTGTATTTATTAAAGCATTTACTGCATTAAAGAATTGCGATCCAGCATTACCTGACCATTGCCATCCGTATATATAACCTATATTTGTACCTGAAACTATTCCGTATGAGACATATTCACCCGCTGAATAATTAGGTTTAGGGACCCCGGGAATATCCATTTGCTCAGTTGCAAACAGTGACATTGTCTGATTTGACAAAAGTGAAGTGGGTAAATGAGTGGTATCAGCTGAACCAAACTTTACTATATCAATTGTGTCAAACAGCTGCCAATTTTGCCCGGCAGCCATAAGGAGACTATGAAGTCTTGAATTCGGCGAACTTCCCCATATTCCTTTAACAGGAAAATCATAAGTCAAGAGTTGGAATACTAAAACTTTCCATGGTATTCCGTCATACCCGATAACCCGATCCCCGGGCTGAAGTCCCAAAGGATGATTTGGGACAACCTGGTAAACCAATAATGTACTATCCGGAAGGGGCGTTAATCCGGCTCCAAAATGACCGGCAGTTGGTCCCCACGCTCCGATTTCTAAAATAGGAGTTCCCTGAGTTCTTAGTGTATTTACAACTGAATTGTCTCGTGCTTTAGTGTGTGCTTCTTTTAAATCATAAGATAAAATACTCATTATTGCCGCAAATCTTCCTTTGCTAACTCCAGCGGCTATCTCAGGCCTGTAGAGATTTTTTAATGCCAGCCAGTTATCAGGAATGTCATGGAAGCAGGCATATAATGAATCAACCCATCCATAAAACCTGTCAAAGATTCGCAGTTTTTCGGATGTCGGTAATCCTGTTCCCCAATATGAATCTATTACCTGCCTCCAATCTGTAGCAGAATAATTTCCGGGAATCTTGTTAATTAATGAATTCGGCTGGACAGGGGGATGAATGTAAGCGAAATCATCATAAACTTCTGTGTTTAGAAATGGAATTCTTGAGTTTTCCTGGGCATTGATATTAGCAATGAAAAGAAAACTCGCCAGAAAGTAGAGAAATGTTCTCATGTACATTTTCCTTTAAGTTAGATTTCTAATATTTGCCCAGTCGATTTAATTTATGTTATTTGCATTAGTACTTACAAATATTTTTTTTTAAAAATGTAGCTGTGAAAAAATGAGTTGATTTGCTCTTTTCTTTAAAAATTGAATGAATTTCAATTTTTTATTGCAGGTTTTGTAATTTAAATGCATTGATCTCTTAAGGTTATTATTTGTGCTCTATACTATTGTTTCAAAATCTTAATAATGACAACACTTTCCCGGAAAATCTCACACCGCACTCTTTACCTTTATTCACCCATACACTATATTTGTGTCATACTTGAGTTAAAAGTTAAAAGTTGAAAGTTAAAATTAAAAAGTTTGACCTTTGACATTTTACTTTTCACTTTTGAGAGAAAGCAAATGAAAATTTTTAAATTACACACTACCTGATTAACGTTTGAAAAAACAAACCTGCTTTTGGGACCTTCGATGGAATTTTTACAAACCCCTGTAAAATTAATTCAGCGAAAAAGGGAAGAGTCAGGTTGCACCTGTCAATACCATCCCTCTGTAACTGTAATTGATTTATATTTGTTGTATTTTGTAATGATTTTATAAAAATAAAGGAGAGGTTTATGGATAAGAGGACGTTTCTTAAAACAGGTATTGCAGCGGGTCTGGGCGGAATAACGGCAATGAACGCATTCGGAAAGGGAACCGGCGCAACCGGTTTATCGGGGAGTAACTTCCTGTTTCCGGAGGAGTTCGATCCAATATACGCTAATGGAGAATACGTACTGCCGCCGCTTCCGTACGCATACGACGCGCTCGAGCCGTACATAGATGCGGAGACAATGAGGCTTCACCACGATATCCACCACGCTGGATACGTGAAGGGGCTTAACGCGGCTACGGAAAAGATCAGCGCGATGAACGCAGCGGGGAATTACGACGGTGTGATGTACCAGGAGAACCTGCTGGCATTCAACGGCGCGGGACACTTCCTCCACTCACTATTCTGGAACATAATGGGTCCTTCACAGGGCACGCGGAGCAGTGAGCTAAACGATTACATAAATAAGTCATTCGGATCATACAGTAACTTCGAATCGTATTTCCAGGCAGCCTCAGGCTCGGTGCAGGGCTCGGGCTGGGGAATACTCGGTTATGATAAGTTCTCCGATAAGCTGGTAGTACTGCAGGCGGAGAAGCACCAGAACCTTTCACAGTGGAC
>CALGOI010000262.1 GCA_937959065.1 uncultured Ignavibacteriota bacterium
ATCAATACCGGGATCTTTAATCAGGATATAACTCAGAATAACTCACCTGGATTTGAGTGGCCAAAAAACAACTCAAACAATGCCCATGTAATTTTTACAACCGGAATGACGATAGCAGCTAAAGTAAATGGTACATTACTTATGGCAGCGGCGTCATATGAGGGTGAGTATGTTCCGGGATACATTGATAATGGTACACCCACAACAGACTCCCGATTCCATCTATACAAGATCTATAAGACGGACAATCAGTTTAATAATCCGGATTACGCTAACTGGGGTGACATGGTACCATACGGGGCCCCATATGTCGATGTAAATACGAACGGGACATTCGAATTGGGGATTGATACACCGGGTGTAAGCGGTGCAAGTGAAACAATATTCATATGTCTTACCGACGGTTTCCCGGGCAGCCATATAACATCAGAGGGGTTTGGCGGTGGAACAGCACCTCTAATGGCAGAGGTACATTTTACAGCATGGAGTTATAATCTAAGCGGTATTGACGATGTGAATTTTATGAAATGGGAAATTATAAACAAATCGGGCAATTCATGGGACGGAGCAATATTCTCAATTGTTTGCGATCCGGATGTAGGTATGTCCACAGATGACTGGATAGGATGTGATACGCTGCTTGAGCTTGGGTATGCATACAATGGTGATAACGAAGATG
This sequence comes from uncultured Ignavibacteriota bacterium, assembly GCA_937959065.1. Classification (GTDB taxonomy): domain Bacteria; phylum Bacteroidota; class Ignavibacteria; order Tepidaquicellales; family Tepidaquicellaceae; genus JAEYVS01. The sequence continues at coordinate 680 of CALGOI010000262.1, forward strand.
GATCCGGAGAACCGGGAACGTATGGAACAAATCCTCCGACAGTTGGGATTGGATTTTTAAAGACACCTTTGAAATCACCGGGGGTAGAATTCGGATTAACATCTTTTGTAAGGTTCGGCAGCAGTTCAGTGATAACATGCGAGGCCTTTCCAAACCAGCCGTCACATTCGTATAACTACATGAAGGGATTAAAAAGAGACGGTACATCCTGGCTGAACCCGACTTTCAATCCACCACCAAAAACCAAATATATGTTTCCGGGAAATCCGGAATCAAGTATGGGCTGGACAGAAAGCAAAGGGGTAATCAGAAACTGCAACGGAATATTCTCTGATACAATTGTTAATAGCAACCCCGGAGATAGAAGAACTGTAATGAGTACAGGGGATTCAACTTACGTGGTTGGTTCCGGACAACAAGTAACAATCGTTGCCTCTCAACAGGCAGCACGGGGTACAAATTTTGTAAACTCTGTAACGAAATTAAAATTGCTCACCACAGGAGTTAGAAACTTCTGGCAGCCACTTGCTGTTACTCCGGTATCAACAGAAATACCTGAATCATTCAGACTACATCAGAACTATCCAATCCCGTTTAATCCTTCGACGAAGATCCGGTTTGAGATTCCTGTAAAAAAGGAATTTGTAAAACTAGCTATTTATGATATCGCAGGCAGGGAGATTACCAGATTAGTAAACCAAGAGCTAGTCCCAGGAATATACGAGTATAATTTTGACGGTTCATATTTATCCAGCGGTATGTATTTTTACACACTTGAAACAACGGGATATAGGGGAACAAGAAAAATGGTA
>CALGOI010000263.1 GCA_937959065.1 uncultured Ignavibacteriota bacterium
TCCCATCTGACACTTATCCCATATTCGCTTACACCTCCAAACCCCTGCAAAATCCGCGTATTCAAAGGACGGTAAACTTCATCGAAGAAATATTTAACAGGCTGTGGGACGTCACGTGATTTATCATTCAGTGTATATTCTTCAAATATCGGTTCAACTTTTAATCCTTCAATTGCAACAACACCAAATCCTTCTTTTAAAAGATAATGAGCGAGAGTGTATCCGGCAGGTCCAAGACCAACAACCAGTATATTCTTTCCGTTATAGGGTCTGGAAAATGCAGCCTTTCATGCAGAAATTACATATCCTATGCCCTGTACCCGGACACATGGGATTATCGATCATAATGAGGGAAAAAGCTGCGAGCGGTAAGCCTTCTTTCCGCAGGATGTGAGCTTCGGATATTTTTTCTTCCAGCGGGCATCCGTGAAGTTTGTTGCCAAGCGGATTTGTCTGTAAAGTACCCATCCTGTCTGTAAGTCCCTTCGAGCAGGAATCTTTTTCCCGTTCGTGGCAATACATGCAGTAATCGACCTGATTAAGAAGCTGTCTTTCGGTCCGCGGGAAGTCATTTAATTTGAAACCGTCTCTTTGACGGAAATGGTCTTCGGGGTTATCCATAATATCCGGCGATGGTGATGAGTATTCGACCAGGTGATCGTAATCGGTTTTTTTAGGGTCGAAGTATGATACCCATTTTTTTGTATTCTTGTCTTTGAAGAATTTTACGAATAGCCAATCTTTAACTTGTTGCAGGATTTCGCGAAGATTATCTAAATCAGGGGCATCAGTCAGAAGGTTCTTAGATTTAAGGGAGGATATAATTTCTTCAGCACGTGATTTTATTTTAGCGGGAATTTCAAAATTTTCCGGAGCGAATTTGTCACCTTCATAAAACCAGCGGTAATTTTTTTCAAGTTCGGCGAGTTCAAGGACAAATTTTGCTGTATATTTCTCTTCGTCTTTGTTGAAATCGTAATCGTTATAAGCAATTTCTTTTAGAGTATTTACGAAGGAAGAAAGGGCATCCCAGTCAAAGTTGCCGGGTTCAGCGGATTTGTACTTTTTCCAAATCTCCTTTTGAACGAAATCTTTTTTAAATACCAGAACGTCATTCTCGTATTTAGTTTCATAAAATAATTTATCGAGTTGAGCTTCAATCCGGAATAGCTTACCAATAAAAGAGGAGAGGAAAGGGGCAGAATCGATCAAGGTTTTGGAAATATCGAGGGAAGTAAAGCCTTCACCTCCTGAGTCGGCATAGCGTTTGAATTCATTATATTTTTCATTGTCGGCTTTTTCGAAATAGGAAAGGAAAGCTGAATGCAGATCTTTGAGCTTGTGAGTATCGAAGAGGTCAGTATATTTAAAACCAAATTCAGGGTTCAGGATTTTATCCGGATTTTCCGCCATACACAGAAGATTGTTGTTAATACTAAAATATAATGGTTTTAGAATTAACTTTTTAGTGTAGAAGAGAAAAATAAAAAACCCCTCTAAAGAGGGGTTAAAATAATTTTCAGCATGGAAAATTATCTTTTCTTAAAGATGAATCTGTCTGATGCCGAGTAAAGCAAAGCAATTAACAGGAATGATAATACAAACAATATAGTCTGTATATCAAATGTAAAGCCGGTTAGATTCTGGAATTCGTACAGGTATCTGTTAACCGTGATGGAGAAGTCTTCAGCAAAGGATGTACCTGTTTCGGTTGCTCCTGAGCGAGATCCTGATGTAAGGAGATAGCCTATAGTAATGAAAAAACCTATCAAAAAAACGGAAATCGCACCAATAAATTTAAATGTCATTTTTTCGGTTTTTCTGTCTTCTTTAGCGAACTGCATTTCCAGGAAGACTTTATGCATTACATTACTGGTAAAATGCTCGGATGTGGAACCTGATAGAGCATTTTTTATTTTCTCATCAAAATATAATTCCATATTTTTCTTCTCTTCTTTCACTATTTTAAATATAGTTAAATTGTAAGTAAAAATAAACCACTATTATTAATCGATATATT
>CALGOI010000264.1 GCA_937959065.1 uncultured Ignavibacteriota bacterium
ATACCTGCAGAAAGTCTGATTTCAAATTATTAATATACCGAGTAGTACACTAGGTAGTATCTTCTCTGCAAGTATTATGAATAATACAACCAACGTACTATTCCTCTTCAAACCCTTCCCCGCTCTTAAAAAGCGTCTGAGGGAACGGCTGGGTAAATTCAAAAACCTGCGCCTAATATTCCCTAAGGACACTAACGAAAAGACTCTGCTCAAATACGCGCCTGAAGTCAACGCCATCGTCGGGTGGATGCCCCCGGAGAAGCTCCTGCAAAAAGCAGTCAACCTAAAGCTCTATATAAATCCCGGCGCAGGAGTGAAACACCTGATGAAGATGTTTGGCGAATTGAATAAGTCACGTAAAATCGTCCTGGTTAACGGGCACGGTAATTCATACTTCACTGCACAGCACACGGCCGCGATGCTTCTGACTCTTGCAAATAAAATAATCCCGCATCACACATGGTTATCCGAAGGCAAATGGCGGCTCGGCGACAAGCACGCTAAGTCCATACCGCTCCGCAAAAAAACAGTCGGCTTCCTGGGCTGCGGGCATATTAAAAAGCAAGGACATAAGTTCCTATCCGGCTTCGAACTTGACTTCATCGCACTGAAGCGCTCCTGGAAAAAAGGAGAGGGAAATAATCTTAACAAAAAGTTCACCGCCTCTAAGCTGGATGATTTCTTAAAACAATCCGACATACTCATCATCGCTCTCCCTCAGACAGATAAGACAAAGCAGATGATAAAGCAGAAACACCTGCGCCTGCTCGGCAAAGACGGATTACTCGTAAATGTCGGACGCGGGGATGTAGTAAAAGAAGAGTCGCTATACAAAGCGCTAAAAGAAAATCACATCGCCGGGGCAGCTATCGACGTTTGGTATGACTACGATCCAAAGCCGGACCGGAAGGGCAGGAAGTACCCATACCACTTCCCGTTCCATAAGCTTGATAATATAGTCATCTCGCCTCACCGCGCGGCATCACCCTTCGATGACCTCGACCGCTGGGACGACGTAATAGAAAACCTCTCCCGCCTCGCCCAGAGAAAAAGAAAGTTTTTGAATGAAGTGGATATAGGGGAAGGGTATTAAGTGAATGTCACCCCTTCGGGGTTTAAATTTTATATAAATCTAATTCTATAATAATACCATCCCTTCGGGCTTTAAAAAATACTATTTACGAGTCACCCCAATAGTCATCATTCAGGTAATGGTAAATAACACTTTGGGCAACAGCCATATGCCGTCCCCAGTGGGACACATATCCAAATTGCAACTGCCATAATGCATCCTGTTTTAATTCATCTTCTCCCATATCATATTTCTCTAATTCCTCTTTCAAATCATCATAGATTTCGATTATATCCAAAATTAAGTCATTGCTGACCGGTTCATCTTTTTTAAAAGGGTTAAACGAATAATGATAAATAATTTCACCAAACTTGATCTTAATTCCTTTAATATCTATCTGTTTGTGTTTTAAATCTTTGTCCGGCACATTACTAAAAGGGATACTTGGTAAGGCTAACATTGCGTAACTAATCCTGGAAAAAAGTTGACTGACTCTTGTAAAGAAGTCCTTTGCTTCGTAGTTGATGAAATTCTCAACTAATGAACAATACTCCCTGATTGTAGAAATTAATTCATCGATATTTTTTTTATATTCTTTATCCATGCTCTGTGTCCTCTGTGCCTCCGTGGCATAAAAACTCACACCCTCCCCCTATACACCCTCGTAATATACTCCAGCTCTATAACCCCGTCCTTCTGGTGCTTATCGTAAAATGTCTGAATGGCATTTACCAGCTCGGGTGAAGCCTCACCCTCCGTCGGCATATACGAGCTCGAGAATATCCGCCCCTTCAGCCCGGCAAGGTTCACCTCCTGTATATTCTTAAATGTCTTTACTACGTACCCGCTGTCTCCGAAGAACGGTGCTATGTCCTCCTCCTGTACCGCATCGCTGTGCCTGACAAGCTTATAGTCCGTTCCGTAGTCCACCAGTATTTGATCGTAATCCTTCATACCAACTGTTGCAGTACGCTCGTTCCATATGAGGAAGACCTCCGACTCATTCGTCCTTAGTATCCGCCTGAATTCATCCCGCGCCTTCTCTATATCGAACCAGTGAAACGCCTGGCAGCAGACTATTTTATCCACACTGTCGAAAGGCAGAGTAGTATCCTCGGCAGTCCCGTCGATGCTGTGAAATTTTTCATACTCCGCCAGCTCCTGCTCTGCTCTCTCCCTCATCGGGGCGTTAGGCTCTACCCCATAGACCGTACATCCCGCATCCAGGAATAGCTTCGTCGAGATCCCCGTACCCATTCCCACATCGGCGATGACATCCTCCGGTACCAGCCCCACTTCGTCGGACTCGAACCAGTCCATCATTTCCTTGGGGTAGCTCGGGCGGTATTTCGCGTAATTATCCACGCGGTTAGAAAAGCGTTTAGTTGGTGATTTTTCCATAGTTTATGCTTTGAATTCTACGTTACAATAAAGTTTATATTTGGAAAGCGGCTAAAATAACTTTAAATTATTATGTACACGCTAAAAGCCGCTAATCACCTGCGGGTAGATAACCCAAATCCATCGATAAGGTTATAAACCTGCAGGAGTAAGCGGAATTTTTCATTATGAGATATATATTAACCATATTATTCTTTTTAGTAAATTGCATTCCTGTGTCAGCGCAGTGGATTAAGATAAATTCACTCACGGCAAACACCGTACGTGAAGTTCGTTTTGAAAACGGAGCTTTCTATGCGGTTGCTTCAAACGGAATATGGAGATCCACAAATAGCGGGAACAGCTGGATCAATATCAGTAACGGACTTTCCGGTGATGCATTGATCAGCTACAGCATGTTTTTTGACGGTTCTGCAATCTACATCGCTACTGTGGAAGGTAATTTCAAAACCACAAACGGCGGGCTCAACTGGGAAGCGAAAAGTTCAGGCATACAAATAGGTCCGGGTGCAACCAAGCGTTTTTGTTTTTCTTTCCTCAAAGATGGGAATGACCTTTACTCCGGTGCATTCTCGGGATTATATAAATCAACCAACGGCGGAGACAACTGGACTCTGTCGGGAATACCGGGACCGCATTCTTTCGTCGAGGCAATGACTCTATACAACGGTGCGATCTGGGCCGGACGGACTTCCGCAGTGAATCCCACATTATACAGATCTACTAACTCCGGGGGTAACTGGGATGCCATACCTTATTTCGGTTCTTTTACACCTGAGGTCTTCTGTTTCCACGAAACTCCCGATAATAAGCTGTTTATTGGTACAGGGCACGGAATACACTTCACCACAAACAACGGGGCAACGTGGACGGAAAGAAACAACGGGCTTCCCCCCGACCCGTATAATAGCGATATTGTTCAGTATAATGATATTATGTTTTCATCTGGAAAGTTCGGCGGAAACGGTGTTTTCAGGACTACGAACGAAGGCTTGCTTTGGGACGATGTAGGTACATCTCTCCCATTCCTCTCGGACACTTATGATCTTTTGATCGTGGATGATACTCTATACCTGGGCGCTTCAAATGGGATTTATAAAAGACCTATTACTGAAATGCTGACTAATATCCTCACTTTAAATACAAATAT
>CALGOI010000265.1 GCA_937959065.1 uncultured Ignavibacteriota bacterium
CTATAGCAACCAAAAAGAGAACTTTGTTTAACAAAGTATTCGATAAGAGTCTTGCAAAGGAACTGGCATTCCATTTAAAAGTCCCTTTACTGGCTTTTCACAGATAGATATAAAAAACCCGTCTCAAAAGGACGGGTTTAGTTTTTGTGACCGGTCCGATATGAACCAATCTTTATTGAAGAGAATTACTTTATTATTACCATTTTCTTCGTATCAACAAAATCGTTAGTAATCAACCTATATAAGTATATACCGCTGGTTAATCTCGAAGCATTGAATTCAAATTCATATGTTCCGGGAGCTAAATTTGAATTAACCAGTGTAGAAACTTCACTTCCCGTCGCATCAAAAACAATCAATTTTGCATTTGTAATGTTTACCGGAATATCGAATTTAATTTTTGTTGACGGGTTAAACGGATTTGGATAATTGTTATATAAATTATACATACCGGGAACATTTGACCCTTGAGTAATACCCGTTGCGGTAAATGTAGTATCGTAAGCAATATTTGAATACGGGGAATTTCCAAATGCGTTTTTACAGTAAACTCTATAGCTGTATATTGTATTAGGTGTTAATTGAGCGTCTGAATATTGAGTCGTGTTTGGTGCTACCGTATCAATTGGATTCCATACAGAGCTTCCTGCATCTTTTCTCTCAATTATAAATCCTGTTTCATCTGTCGCATTATCCGTCCAGTTAAGATTAATTACAGTCCCTGATGAAGCCAACGCAGTAAGAGCAGTTGGGGGAAAAGGAACTCCTGGAAGTATGTGAGATTTCCATATTGTCACATCATCAAAGTGTGCTCTCTGGCTTCCGGGGTTCGTATTACAATAAAAATATATATGCACCGAATCAGTGAAGGTACATGAATCTATTTCAAACCTGTAAGCAGTCCAGCCAGCTGTATTTGATACGTGAACTGTATCGAATGAATAATCCAGAACAGGCCCTTTAATTCTTACATTAACCCAAGGATTTATACCTCCCCCGGATCTTTTTGCATAAAATTGTATTTCCATTTTTTCACCCGCTACTACTGAAAATTTCGGAGATCTCAGATAATTATTCTGAGGAGGAGCTCCCTGGGAACTCTTTGCGCTGAATATTCCGCCCTGCGTATTGTTCTGCGTATTGTCAATAAAGAATCCGGTTAAATGCCATCCCGGGGGTATGCTACCGCTTTCAAAAGATTCATAAATATTCACAGGAGATTGTGAAAATACCGACTGGGAAATTGATAAAAGAAATAAGCTTAAAGAAAGAATAAAAGCTTTCATGATTATTAAAATTTTGATTTTTAACCCTATTGTATAGTACGTGTACTATATAATCTAAATTTATTCCCTCATTAATTAATTGCTAAACTAGTCTGTAACAAGCCCACCTACATAGAACAATCCCAATATTACAGTAATTTTACTAAATGTCAATACTATTTATTAGTTTATTCACTTTATTTAAGTAATACCATTTTTCTTGTATCTACAAAATTTTCTGTTATCAAAGTATAAAAGTATATACCTGAAGTAATATTCAATGCATTGAATTCAAACTCATATGAACCCGGCTCGATATTTGAGTTTACTAAAGTAGTAACTTCTCTTCCTAAAGCATCAAATACTATCAGCTTAGTATTCGAATTTGACCCATTCGCGGGGATATCGAATTTTATTTTTGTTGACGGATTAAATGGATTAGGATAGTTTTCATAAAGTTTATACTTTTCCGGAACATTCTCTGAAATCACGCCTGTGCCTGTTACAAGCGACGAAAAATAGAATATATTTGAAAAAGGTCCGTCACCCATTCCATTTCTTGCCTTCACTTTCCAGAAATACACTTCTCCGGGTGAAAGCAAACCGGCAGGTATCTGATAACTGTTATTGATTATTTGACCCTGATCTACGATCAATGAGGAAAAATTAGGATTTGTGGAGACTAACACTGAGTAGTCTGATGCGTTATCCAATGCATCCCATTCCAGTAAAGGGGTCAGCCCAGCATTTACTGATGCATTCGGAGGACCGGTTAACGATGGAGCCTGTGGCCTGCTTCCCCACCGGGTAAGCCGGTTTACTGCAAGGCCACGAGCAGTAATAAAGGTACCACCTGCCGGTAAGGTTTTGTCATAGACACAAAGTGAATGTACCGTTGAATTACAACCTGAATTTAGAGGAGAAAAGGAAACTCCGTTCCATTTTGTTATACTGCTTGCAGAGACTCCGCCTATTGCACTGCTGAATTCACCACCTGCATACAAGTCACCAAGATATACTTTAAGCGACCTTACACTTCCCGATAATCCGTCTGCAATCCCAGAATATGAATTTCCGTTCCATTTAGCTATATTATTTACCGGAATTCCACCAACATTGGAAAACATACCCCCTATTATCAGCTCACTATTTAACACTTCAAAAGAAAAAACATCAGTACCTGAAATTATACCTGTGCCAACCGTATTCCAGTTGCTTCCATTCCATCTTGAGATCCTGCTGACAGGCACTCCCCCTATAGATGTAAAATCACCGCCTGCATACAATTCATTTTGAAATGATATAATTGTATTTACCCGGCCGTTCGTTCCGGTTCCAAGTGTACCCCATCCTGTTCCATTCCAGCTTGCTATACTGTTGGCAATAAGACCGCCGGCATTAGTAAAATTCCCGCCAATATATAATACACCATTGTGAACTGCCATTGCTTCAACATCATCATCTACTCCAATTCCAAGTGAACTCCATGAAACGCCATTCCATCTTGCAATATTATTTGCAGATACCTGCCCGGCAGTAGTAAAACTTCCTCCGACATACAGGTCACCATTAAATACCGCCAGACTTTTTACCGAACCGCCGTTAATACCTGAGGCAAGAGGAGCCCAGGATAAACCATTCCAGACTGCAATTCCGTTGGCTGGTATTCCATTCACACTTGAAAAGTCACCTCCGATTATCAACTCCCCATTATACTCTACGACTGCATAAACTGCGTTCCCAAAAGCACCACTTCCAAAAGGTGCAAATGTTTGCGAATAAAGGTTTTGATTTGCAAAAAATAAAAAGGCGATAACATAAACTGTAAAATGCATACAGCTGAGTAATTTTCTTTCCATATTGCCCCCAAAAGAAAGTTTATTTAAAAGGTTGTTTCGCCAGATTGGTGGGTAAAATACAATAATAGTAATAGCACTATGTTATTTTGCTGTAATCTGCTTTAGAGAAACAGGTTAACATACAACAAATACTACATTAAAGAGCAAGTGGTTACTCCAACCATAAGAAATAATAATCTTAATGTCAAGACTAATATTTTATGTCACATCTAAGTATATTTACTTATCTTCTTGTTTTAAAAATAAAAAACCCTGCAGAAGTGCAGGGTTTTAATTTGTTGATCGGTTAATTTCAAACCAATCTATATCGAAGAGAAAAATTTATTTTACAAGTATCATCTTCTTAGTATCGACAAAATTATCAGTTGTGAGCCTGTAAAAGTATACTCCGCTGGTAAGATTTGTCGCGGTGAATTCAAATTCATAACTTCCGGGATTCAATTGTGAATTTACCAATGTACTAACAAGTCTACCTGAGGCATCAAAAACAACTAGGTTAACGTTTGAGTTTAATCCAGATGAAGGAATATCAAATTTGATCTTTGTTGTCGGGTTAAACGGATTTGGATAATTATTATAGAGACCGTATCTCTCCGGTACTTCTGTTGAGATATTTACAATACCTGTCGCATTTGTTGAAAAGAAGAAAATAGACGAATACGGCCCGGTTCCCATTCCGTTACGTGCATTGACTCTCCAGAAATATACATTGTTAACCATTAATGTTCCGCCAGGAACCTGGTATTCAGCTTCGGTAATGCCTGATTGATTTATAAGTGTTGAATTAAAGTTAGGATCATTTGTCAGCTGGACAGTATAATCAAATGCATTATTAACTGCATTCCATTCGAGCAACGGTGTAAGATTAACGTTTGTTGCGGCATTAGACGGGCTCGATAAAACCGGCGCAACGGGGATGCTTCCCCATTTTGCAATGTGACTTGCCACGACCGGACCGGCACCTGTAAAAGCTCCGCCAAGGATCAGAGTAGCGTCAAATGTACCAAGTGCTCTTACATCTGCATTACAACCTGTACCCAGAGCCGTGAATGATGAACCGTTCCATTTTGTAATACGGTTCACAGTTGGTCCTCCTACAGCAGTTGTAAAAAATCCTCCTGCGTAAAGTTCGCCCAAATATGACGTTAAAGCTCTGACACTTCCCCCTGTCAATCCGCTGGCTAAAGACGAATATGAAGTCCCGTTCCAGGAGGCAATGTTATTAACGCCTACACCGCCAATATTGGTAAACAAACCGCCTACAATTAAATTGTTACCTAACTGATGTAATGCATAAACATTTGAACCGGTTTCAACTCCTGAACCGGCTGTGTTCCAGTTACTGCCGTTCCATCGGGCAATTCGACCGACCGGAACTCCCCCAACACTGGTAAATGAACCCCCTATATATAGTTCATTATTGTATGAGGCAATTGCACTAACAGTTCCGTTGGTGCCAGCGCCGAGTCCGGACCACGCTGAACCAGACCAGGCAGCAATTCCATTAACCGTAATTCCCCCGGCAGTTGTGAATGATCCGCCAACGTATAACGCATTATTGTGAACAGTTAATGCTTCTGCAGTACTGTTTAAACCGAGTCCAAGTGTTGACCAGGTTGAACCGTTCCACTTAGCTATTCGATTTGCGGTGCTTCCGCCTGCATTTGTAAAAGCCCCTGCTACATACAGGTCACTTCCTAAAACAGCAAGTGCGTTTGCGGAACCGCCTGTTACACCAAAACCAAGCGGAGCCCAGCCACTTCCGTTCCATTTTGCAATACCATTACAGGATACACCGCCAACTGATGTGAAATCTCCTGCGATAATTAATTCTCCATTGTAAACAATTACCGCTCTTACGGTTGTTCCATTTGCTCCTGAACCAAGTGGAGCATAGGTCTGTGATTGTAAAGAAGAAAAACTTATCAAGGTCAAGAATATAAATCCGGTTAAGAGCAGTTTGGACTTAAGAAAGTAAAATTTTTTCATACAGCCCTCTAATGTTAATTTTTAAAAGTTTATTTAATCTTGGCCCAGTTATTATTAAATTGTTTCTATTTAATAGAAATTGAATATAATAGTTTTATCTAATAAATTTACATTAAAATATTAATCCTTAATAATACCGGGTTTCCGGTTTAAAATTAATTTAAATTTTTTAAGATTTTTAGTACTATTATAGCTTTAAAACTTTATTTGTTTAACCCTCCTTTAACAAAAACACTAAAACTAAACAATATTTAAACATTTTACTAATTTCTTATTCAACATTAAAAGAATAAAAACACAATGTCAATACTAATTTTTAGCTTATTTTATTAGTAAGATTACTATATTGATATCATGTAAATATTTAAGCCACTTATACTATCTATTCCATTTAACATAAATTAAAAAAAATGTACCTTATGTATTAAATTAAATCAATACTTGGACTACAAGATCACACCCCGCAGCCCAATAGGCATATTTGATTCAGGAATTGGAGGATTGACAGTCGCAAAGTCACTGTTTAAGCTGCTTCCTAATGAGAACATAATATACCTGGGCGATTCAGCCCGTTTACCTTACGGTACAAAATCCAAAGAAACAGTAATTCTTTACTCTATCGAGTGCTTAAAGTTTCTCTTGAAGCAAAAAGTCAAACTAATAGTAATAGCTTGCAACACATCCTCTGCAATTTCAGTGCCATTTTTAAGAAAGATAACTAAGATACCTATAATAGGGGTAATAGAGCCCGGTGCTTACGCGGCTACTTTATCTTCAAAATCGGGTAAAATAGGAGTGATCGGTACCCGGGCAACCATAAATAGCGGTGCTTATGAGAAGGAAATAAAGAAATTAAACAAAAAGAGTAAGGTATATCCCAAAAGCTGCAGTATGTTCGTACAGCTGGCTGAGGACGGCTGGACCGATAACAAGGTAGCAAAATTAACCGCAAAAGAGTACCTGACTGACCTTAAAAAAAGTAGTATAGACACTCTGATAATGGGTTGTACACACTACCCTATCCTTAGAAATACAATTCAGGAAACAGTAGGAAAAAAGATACAGCTGATAGATCCGGGCGAGGAGACAGCAAAGGAAGCTCAAAGAATATTGGAAGATAATTCATTGCTTAATCCGCAGAAGAAAAACGGATATCATAAATTCTTCGTAACGGATTACCCGGTGAATTTTAAACAGATCAGTGAGAGGTTCCTCGGCAAGAAGATCAAAGAAGTCAAAAAAGTAAAACTAACATAATAATTTATAATGACAGGTGAAGAAGTATTAGAGATATTTAAAAAGACCGGGTCATACCTCGAGGGTCATTTCGTTCTGACCTCGGGTGATCACAGTCCGCATTATTTTCAGAAGTCGAAGGTATTCC